>NZ_JABMCU010000040.1:0-25561 GCF_013179605.1 Enterobacter sp. CM29
AGCGGCATCAAGATTAAGCTGACATTGCAGCTGCTGGAGTTTCTCCGCCAGCCGCTTTTCCCGATCTCGTTCGCGCGGCAGACGAAACAGGATGTTTTCCCGCACCGTCAGGTTGGGGAAAAGCAGCGGCTCCTGTGGCACCAGATAAATGCCTAACCGGTGCGCCTGCGACGGGGTAAGCCGTGCAAAAGACTCGCCCGCAACCGAAAGCTCACCGCGATCCGGCGTTTCAACCCCGGCGATGATTTTCATCAACGTCGATTTTCCCGCGCCGTTACCGCCCATCAGCGCATGCACCTGCCCAGCAAGCAGCGTGAAATCAATGCCTTTTAACACAGGCACGCCAGAGAACTGTTTGCAGATGTCACGTGCCTCGAGAAGTGGTGTCATCATCGCTCCGCTATTGAACAAATGATTTTTAGATTTAATAATGTTCAAAAGCGTAGACGGTGAACTATATTTACAACCGTGCAGGGATCACAGTTTTATCGATTGAGATTCAGATAAACCGGAAAGGATCGAAAAGATCCGTTTTGTCGCGTGGCTCACATTTTCACGCCGCACCATCACGAACATATGATCTAAATTTTTATAAGAGTTCAACTATGAGCGATAAACGCACTGCGGAAGAAGGACGGTTTGCCGGGCTGGCACTGGCGGAAGAGGAGCTGGTGGCGCGCGTGGCCTGGTGCTACTACCACGACGGGCTGACCCAGAACGACATCGGCGAGCGGCTCGGGCTGCCGCGCCTGAAGATCTCCCGCCTGCTGGAGAAAGGCCGTCAGTCCGGGGTGATCCGCGTGCAGATAAACTCCCGCTACGAGGGCTGCCTGGCGCTGGAAACCGAGTTGCAACAACGATTTGGCCTGAAGCTGGTGCGCGTGATGCCCGCCCTGAATACGCCGCCGATGAACGTGCGGTTAGGCATTGGCGCGGCCCAGTCGCTGATGGGCGTGCTGGAGCCCGGCCAGCTGTTAGCGGTGGGCTTCGGTGAAACCACCATGAGCAGCCTGCAACACCTGAGCGGCTTTATTAGCTCACAGCAGATCCGCCTGGTGACGCTCTCCGGCGGCGTGGGGCCGTATATGACCGGTATCGGCCAGCTGGATGCGGCCTGTAGCGTCAGCATGATCCCTGCCCCGCTTCGCGTGTCATCCGCTGAAGTCGCCGGGATCTTAAAGCGCGAAACCAGCGTGCGGGACGTGATCCTCGCCGCCACCGCCGCTGACGTGGCGGTGGTCGGCATTGGCTCGGTGAACCAGCGCCGTGACGCGACGATACTGCGCTCCGGCTATATCAGCGAAGGTGAACAGTTGATGTACGCCCGCAAGGGCGCGGTCGGCGATATCCTTGGCTATTTCCTCAATGCCGAAGGGGAATGCGTCGAGGAGCTGGAGATCCACAAAGAACTACTGGGCGTCACGCTCGATGAACTGGCACAGCTGCCCACCATCGTAGGCGTGGCCGGGGGGGAAGAGAAAGCCGATGCGATTTATGCCGCACTGAAGGGCCGCCGTATTAATGGCCTGGTGACGGAAGAGACGACAGCCCGCGCGGTGCTGGCTCTGGCCATTTAAGAGCCCTCCCTGCGCTAACAATGAGGCATGCTCATGAGTTACCTTTTAGCGTTAGATGCAGGGACAGGCAGCGTTCGCGCCGTTGTTTTCGATTTGCAGGGCAACCAGATTGCCGTTGGCCAGGCCGAGTGGAAACACCTGAGCGTCGAGAACGTGCCGGGCTCGATGGAGTTCGACCTCGACACCAACTGGCAGCTGGCCTGCCGGTGTATTCATCAGGCGCTGGAGCGCGCGCGCCTGAGCGCGGCGGATATTCAGTCCGTCGCCTGCTGTTCGATGCGCGAAGGGATTGTGCTGTACGACCGCAACGGCGAGGCTATCTGGGCCTGCGCCAACGTCGACGCCCGCGCCAGCCGAGAGGTAGCTGAACTCAAAGAGATCCACGATTACCGGTTTGAATCCGAAGTGTATGACGTTTCCGGCCAGACGCTTGCCCTCAGCGCCATGCCGCGCCTGCTGTGGCTGGCGCACCATCGTCCGGATATTTATCGTAAAGCCGCCACCATCACCATGATCAGCGACTGGCTGGCGGCGAAGCTCTCCGGCGAGTTGGCGGTGGACCCGTCCAATGCGGGCACGACGGGCATGCTGGATCTCTTCTCCCGCGACTGGCGTCCGGCGCTGCTCGACATGGCCGGGCTGCGCGCCGATATCCTCTCCCCGGTAAAAGAGACCGGCACCGTACTGGGGGCCATCACCAAAGCAGCCGCACAACAGAGCGGTCTGCGCGAGGGCACCCCGGTGGTGATGGGCGGCGGCGACGTGCAGCTGGGCTGTCTGGGGCTGGGCGTGGTGCGCGCCGGACAAACGGCGGTGCTGGGCGGCACCTTCTGGCAACAGGTGGTGAACCTGCCGCAGGTGCGCACCGACCCTGAGATGAACATCCGCGTAAACCCGCACGTTATCCCCGGCATGGCGCAGGCAGAGTCGATCAGCTTCTTTACCGGGCTGACCATGCGCTGGTTCCGCGACGCCTTCTGCGCCGAAGAGAAGCTGATTGCCGAACGCATGGGAATGGACCCCTACTCCCTGCTCGAAGAGATGGCGAGCCGCGTCCCGCCGGGCTCCCACGGGGTGATGCCGATCTTCTCCGATGCGATGCATTTTAAGCAGTGGTACCACGCGGCACCGTCGTTTATTAACCTCTCCATTGACCCGGAAAAGTGCAACAAAGCGACGCTGTTCCGCGCGCTGGAGGAGAACGCGGCGATCGTCTCGGCCTGCAACCTGGCGCAGATTTCTCACTTTTCCGGCGTGACGTTTGAGAGCCTGGTGTTTGCCGGCGGCGGCGCAAAGGGCGCCCTGTGGAGCCAGATTTTAAGCGACGTCACCGGCCTGCCGGTGCGCGTGCCAGAAGTCAAAGAGGCAACGGCGCTCGGCTGCGCCATTGCCGCAGGAGCTGGCGCGGGGCTGTTCGCGGATATGGCCTCGACGGGCGAGCGGCTGGTGAAGTGGAGCCGCGAGTTCACGCCAAACCCGGCGCACCGCGAGCTGTACGACGGCATGATGCAGAAATGGCAGGCGGTGTACGCGGACCAGCTCGGGCTGGTGGACAGCGGGCTGACAACCTCGATGTGGCAGGCGCCGGGCCTGATGCGCGACACACGCCCCTCACCCTAACCCTCTCCCCAGAGGGGAGAGGGGACTGCTCCGTGCGGCCTTTCACCCTCTCCCCTCTGGGGAGAGGGCCGGGGTGAGGGGTGAAGTTCTTTGAGATCTATCACAATCATTCGATCCCGCTTTTACCTTTCTGCCGCCGCTGGCTAAATTAGTAACTCATCCGACCACATAACAATAATTTTACACTGGAAGAGACTATGAGCCGCTACCCGTCGTTATTCGCCCCTCTCGATCTGGGGTTCACTACCCTCAAAAACCGCGTGTTAATGGGCTCAATGCACACCGGGCTGGAGGAGCGTCCGGACGGGGCTGAACGTCTGGCAGCCTTCTATGCCGAGCGCGCGCGCCACGGGGTGGCGCTGATTGTCACTGGCGGCGTAGCCCCTGCCCCTTCCGGGGTGACGATGGAGGGCGGCGCGGTGTTGAACGATGCGACACAGCTGCCGCACCACCGCATGGTGACCGACGCGGTTCACAACGAGGGCGGCAAAATCGCCCTGCAAATTCTGCATACCGGGCGCTACAGCTATCAGCCGAACCTGGTTGCCCCCTCGGCTATTCAGGCGCCGATTAACCGCTTTACTCCCCATGCCCTCAGCCATGACGAGATCCTGGCGCTGATAGATGACTTTGCTCGCTGCGCCGCGCTGGCGCGGGAAGCGGGCTACGACGGCGTGGAGGTGATGGGCTCAGAAGGCTACCTGATCAATGAATTCCTCGCCGCACGCACCAACCAGCGCGACGACGAATGGGGTGGTGACTATGCCCGCCGCATGCGTTTTGCCGTGGAGGTGGTGCGCGCGGTGCGTGAACGTGCCGGTGCGGATTTTATTATCATCTTCCGCCTGTCGATGCTCGACCTGGTGGAAGGCGGCGGCACCTTCGACGAAACCGTGCAGCTGGCGCAGGCGATTGAAGCCGCCGGTGCCACCATTATCAACACCGGGATTGGCTGGCACGAAGCGCGCATCCCCACCATCGCCACGCCGGTGCCGCGTGCGGCGTTCAGCTGGGTAACGCGCAAGCTGAAAGGCAAAGTCTCCGTTCCGCTGGTGACCACTAACCGCATTAACGATCCGCAGGTGGCGGACGATGTGATCTCCCGCGGCGACGCCGATATGGTGTCGATGGCGCGTCCGTTCCTCGCGGATGCCGAACTGCTCTCCAAAGCGCAAAGCGGCCGTGCGGATGAGATCAACACCTGTATCGGCTGTAACCAGGCGTGTCTGGATCAGATCTTCGTCGGCAAGGTCACCTCCTGCCTGGTGAATCCCCGCGCCTGCCATGAAACCAAAATGCCGATCGTTCCTGCGACCAACAAGAAGCGTCTGGCCGTGGTGGGCGCAGGACCCGCTGGCCTGGCGTTTGCGGTCAATGCCGCCTCGCGTGGGCACAGCGTGACGCTGTTTGATGCGCTGGCGGAAATCGGCGGGCAGTTTACTATCGCCAGACAGATCCCCGGCAAAGAGGAGTTCTATGAAACGCTGCGCTATTACCGCCGGATGATCGAGGTGACGGGCGTCGATCTGCGGCTCAATCAGGTTGTCAGCGCGGCGGATCTGATCGGTTTCGACGAGGTGATCCTCGCGAGTGGGATCGCCCCGCGCACCCCTGCGATCGAAGGTATCGATCATCCGAAGGTATTGAGCTATCTGGACGTGCTGCGCGACAAAGCGCCGGTTGGCGAGAAGGTGGCGATCATCGGCTGCGGCGGGATCGGTTTTGATACCGCGATGTATTTAAGCCAGCCGGGCGAAGCCACCAGCCAGAACATCGCTGAGTTCTGCGTGGAATGGGGCATTGATACCAGTCTCAGTCAGTCCGGCGGTTTACGCCCGGAAGGTCCGCAACTGCCGAAAAGCCCGCGTCAGATCGTGATGCTCCAGCGTAAAGCCAGCAAGCCGGGTGAAGGGCTGGGGAAAACCACAGGCTGGATCCACCGCGCCACCCTGCTCTCGCGCGGGGTGAAGATGATCCCGGGGGTGAGCTACCAGAAGATCGACGACGACGGGCTACACGTTCTGATCGGCGGTGAGCCGCAGCTGCTGGACGTGGATCATGTGATTTTGTGCGCCGGGCAGGAGCCGAAGCGCGATCTGGCCGATCCGCTGCGTGAGGCAGGGAAAACGGTACATTTGATTGGCGGGTGCGACGTGGCGATGGAACTGGATGCGCGGCGGGCGATTGCGCAGGGGACAAAACTGGCGCTGAGTATTTAACGGCATCGCCCGGTGGCGCTTCGCTTACCGGGCCTACGGGTCCGAGGCCATTGTAGGCCCGGTAAGCGAAGCGCCACCGGGCATTTGAAACCGTAGGCCTGTGCAAGCGAAACGCCGCCAGGCAAAACGATCTTATCGACGACGCCCCAGCTTCACCGACTTCAGCACCACAAACTTGTTGTTTGTCGCAATGGTGACGCAGTTACCGAAAATCTTCTTCAGCTTGTGGAAGTAGTCCAGATGGCGGTTCGCCACGATATACAGCTCGCCGTTGATTTTCAGGCAGCGGCGCGCGTGGTGGAACATCTCCCACGCGACGTTATCCGTCAGGGCGTGCTTCTGGTGGAACGGAGGATTGCAAAACACCGCGTTGAAGCGGAAAGGCTCTACGCCGGACAGCGCGTTATTGATCATAAACTCGCAGCGATCCAGCGCCTCCGGCAGATTGGTTTCCACGTTCAGACGGCTTGAAGCCACCGCCATTGGCGATTCGTCGCTGAACACCACGCTGGCCTCCGGGTTCTTCGCCAGCAGCGTCAGGCCAATCACGCCGTTACCGCAGCCGAGATCGACAATCTCCCCTTCCAGGTTTTCCGGCAGATGTTCCATAAAAAAACGTGCGCCGATATCCAGACCGGTTCGGGAGAAGACGTTCGCGTGGTTGTGGATGGTCCAGTCGGTCCCTTCCAGCTTCCAGCTCAGGGTCTCTGGCGCGTCGGCCAGTTCCGGCGCGCTGAAGGTACAGTTGATCAGGCGCGCTTTTTTCCAGGCCAGCGTCGTAGTGGTCGGGCCGAGCACTTTCTCGAACAGTTCCAGCGTCGAGGTGTGAATATCACGCGCCTTGGCGCCCGCGATGATGCGCGTTTCTGGCGTCACGACTTTACGCAGCGCGCGCAGTTGCTGCTCCAGCAGCGCCATGGTTTTGGGCACTTTAATCAGCACCACGCCTGGCGTCTGCGGGTAGTCCGCGGTGCTGTCGAGGAACTTCACGCTGGATTCGTCGATATCGTTGTGACGCAGGTTTTCACGCGTCGCCAGCTCGCTTAAGTAAGAATCGCCGATACTGTAAGGCGCATGTTCCGCCAGCGCACAGCCCAGCGCGCCAAACGCGTCATTCAGGATCAGAACCGGGCCGCGGATTTCAGTCTCATCCAACTGCTGCAGCAGATATTCATCCGCCGCTTCCCACGCCTGAAGCGGGTTCACGTCGTCCGTTTCCGGGAAACGTTTAAGGTTGAGTGAACGGAAACCGTTGTCTAAGTGGCTCATCGGCCCTCCTGAATGGTAAAATTTGGCGTATCCCTGAAAAGGGTGCGTGAGTATACCCGTTTTCACACTATTTTGGGGTTTTGATGAACCAGCTGACTTATCTCCAGGGCTACCCGGAGCAATTACTATCCCAGGTTCGCGACCTGATCGCCGCGGGAAAGCTCGGCGCGGTGCTGGAAAAACGCTACCCGGGCACGCATGATTTCGCGACTGACAAAGCCCTCTGGCAGTATACGCAGGATCTGAAAAGCCAGTATCTGAAGAGCGCCCCGCCGATCAACAAGGTGATGTACGACAACAAGATCCACGTGCTGAAAAACGCGCTCGGCCTGCATACCGCCATCTCCCGCGTGCAGGGCGGCAAGCTGAAGGCTAAGGCGGAGATCCGCGTCGCGACCGTCTTTCGCAATGCGCCGGAAGCCTTTCTGCGGATGATCGTGGTGCACGAGCTGGCGCACCTGAAAGAGAAAGATCACGACAAAGCGTTCTATTCCCTGTGCTGCCATATGGAGCCGCAGTACCACCAGCTGGAGTTTGATACCCGTTTGTGGCTGACGCATTTATCGTTAAAGAGTAATGCGCAGTAGCGCACGCGAAATGTCATGAGGACGTGCTACAGTGGCTTTAGGTTCCCTGCTACGGAGTACGTAAACGTTTATGATACGTTTCGCAGTCATCGGTACGAACTGGATCACGCGCCAGTTCGTCGACGCCGCCCACGAAACCGGCAAATATAAGCTCACCGCAGTCTATTCCCGCAGCCTTGAGCAGGCGCAAAGTTTTGCGAATGACTACCTGGTTGAACATCTGTTCACCTCACTCGATGAGATGGCGCAAAGCGACGCCATTGACGCGGTCTATATCGCCAGCCCGAATGCTCTGCACTTCCCGCAAACGAAGCTGTTCCTCAGCCATAAAAAGCATGTGATCTGCGAGAAGCCGCTGGCGTCGAATATCCACGAAGTGGAAGCCGCCATTGCGCTTGCCCGCGAAAACCAGGTGGTGCTGTTTGAAGCGTTCAAAACCGCCAGCCTGCCCAACTTCCTGCTGTTGCAGCAGTCCCTGCCGAAAATTGGCAAAGTGCGTAAAGCCTTTATCAACTACTGCCAGTATTCCTCGCGCTACCAGCGCTATCTGGACGGCGAAAACCCGAACACCTTTAACCCGGCCTTCTCGAATGGCTCGATTATGGATATCGGTTTTTACTGCCTGGCCTCTGCGGTTGCGCTGTGGGGGGAACCACACGGCGTGACGGCCACCGCCAGCCTGCTGGAGAGCGGCGTGGATGCACACGGCGTTGTGGTGCTGGACTACGGTGATTTCAGCGTGACGTTGCAGCACTCGAAGGTCAGCGACTCCGTGCTGCCAAGCGAAATTCAGGGCGAAGACGGCTCGCTGGTGATCGAAAAAATCTCCGAATGCCAGAAGCTCAGCATCGTTCCGCGCGGCGGAAAAGCGCAGGAGCTGACGCAGCCTCAGCATATTAACACTATGCTTTATGAGGCAGAGGTCTTCGCCCGTCTGGTAGAAGACAACGAAGTGAACCACCCGGGACTGGCGATCAGCCGCACCACGGCGAAGCTGCAAACGGAGATCCGCCGACAGACCGGCGTAATCTTCCCCGCAGACGGCGTGAATGTGGAAGCCGTCGCGTAAAGCTGTGTAATGAAATCGTGCAGACCATTGACGAAATCGATGGTCTGACATAATTTGTTACCTGCAAAGGGGAGTAACTTCTTCGCCGGTGGATCGTCATTACGATGCGTGCAAAACCGCATCCGGTCGCCGGGCAACCTTCGTGGTTGTAAGTGAGACCTTGCCGGAAGGCGAGGTCTATGCATAAAAAGCTAACGGCTATCGTCTTCTGACCATAGCCGTTTTTGTTTTTTTATGTGTAAGGAAAATAGTATGCATTCTGTCGGCACTCCAATGCTGTGGGGCGGATTCGCGGTTGTCGTGCTCATCATGCTGGCGATCGACCTCTTTTTGCAGGGTCGTCGCGGCGAACACGGCATGAGCGTTAAGCAAGCCGCCGTCTGGTCGCTGGTATGGGTTACCCTCTCACTTCTTTTCTGCGCCGCCTTCTGGTGGTATCTGGCCTCAACCGAAGGTCGCGCGGTGGCCGATCCTCAGGCACTCGCCTTCCTCACCGGCTATCTGATTGAAAAAGCGCTGGCGGTTGATAACGTCTTCGTCTGGCTGATGCTGTTCAGTTACTTCGCCGTGCCTGCGGCCCTGCAACGCCGCGTGCTGGTATACGGCGTGCTGGGCGCCATCATTTTGCGTACCATCATGATCTTCGCCGGTAGCTGGCTGATTACCCAGTTCGAATGGCTGCTGTACGTGTTTGGTGCGTTCCTGCTGTTCACCGGGGTCAAAATGGCGCTGGCGAAAGAAGACGATACCGGTATCGGTGATAAGCCGCTGGTGAAGTGGATCCGGGGTCATCTGCGCATGACGGACAAGATCGAGAGCGAGCATTTCTTCGTGCGTAAGAACGGCCTGCTGTTCGCCACCCCGCTGCTGCTGGTGCTGATTCTGGTCGAGCTGAGCGACGTGATTTTCGCCGTGGACAGTATCCCGGCTATCTTCGCGGTCACTACCGACCCGTTCATCGTGCTGACCTCGAACCTGTTCGCGATCCTCGGCCTGCGTGCGATGTACTTCCTGCTGGCGGGCGCGGCAGAGCGCTTCTCAATGCTGAAGTACGGTCTGTCGGTGATTCTGGTCTTTATCGGTATCAAGATGCTGATTGTTGATTTCTACCATATCCCGATCGCCATTTCGCTCGGCGTGGTGTTTGGCATTCTGCTGGTGACGCTGATTATCAATACCTGGGTTAACCGCCAGCACGATAAGAAGCAGCAGGCTTAGTGCAACGTTCGGTGCGGGCTGATGCCCTCACCCCACCCCTCTCCCACGGGGAGAGGGGGAAATGCAATGCAGGCCGGGTAAGCGCAGCGCCACCCGGCACTTTCGTTAACCAATAGTTAAAAAACATGACGCAACACGTAAAATCCAGCATTTTACGCTTCCGCCTTTCGCTGCTTTCCCTGATACTCAACCAGGCAAACAAATACTTACATCCGGATACAAATGTGACTTAGAGCACATCCAGGATGGAACGCAATTTCACTCAGGAATAACGTATGAGCACACAATCTAAGGGCCTGCTTGCGCGCCTGGCGCAGGGCAGTCTTGTAAAACAAATTCTGGTCGGGTTGGTACTGGGTATTCTGCTGGCGATGGTGTCAAAACCTGCGGCGGAAGCGACGGGACTGCTCGGCACCCTTTTCGTTGGCGCACTGAAGGCCGTCGCCCCGGTACTGGTGCTAATGCTGGTGATGGCGTCGATTGCCAACCACCAGCACGGACAAAAAACCAACATTCGCCCTATTCTGTTCCTGTATCTGCTGGGAACCTTCTCTGCTGCCTTAACGGCCGTTGTGTTTAGCTTCCTGTTCCCGTCCACGCTGCACCTGACCAGCGCGGCCGGTGATATCACCCCGCCGTCCGGGATTGTGGAAGTCCTTCGCGGCCTGCTGATGAGCATGGTCTCTAACCCCATCACCGCACTGATGAACGGAAACTACATTGGCATCCTGGTCTGGGCGATTGGTCTGGGCTTCGCGCTGCGTCATGGCAACGAGACCACGAAAAACCTGGTTAACGATTTGTCCAATGCAGTGACCTTCATGGTGAAGCTGGTGATTCGCTTTGCACCAGTCGGTATCTTTGGTCTGGTTTCTTCGACGCTGGCCACCACCGGTTTCGACGCACTGTGGGGCTACGCGCAGCTGCTGGTCGTCCTGGTCGGCTGTATGCTGCTGGTGGCGCTGGTGATCAACCCGCTGCTGGTGTTCTGGCAGATCCGCCGCAACCCGTATCCGCTGGTGCTGACCTGCCTGCGCGAGAGCGGCGTGTATGCCTTCTTCACCCGCAGCTCAGCGGCGAACATACCGGTGAACATGGCGCTGGCGGAGAAGCTGAACCTGGACCGCGATACCTATTCGGTGTCGATTCCCCTGGGTGCAACCGTGAACATGGCCGGTGCGGCGATTACCATCACCGTGCTGACGCTGGCGGCGGTGCATACGCTGGGTATTCCGGTAGATCTGCCAACCGCGCTGCTGCTGAGCGTCGTTGCATCACTGTGTGCCTGTGGCGCATCCGGCGTGGCGGGCGGCTCTCTGCTGCTGATCCCGCTGGCCTGTAACATGTTCGGTATTCCGAACGAGATTGCCATGCAGGTTGTCGCGGTCGGTTTCATTATCGGCGTATTGCAGGATTCCTGCGAAACCGCGCTGAACTCCTCTACCGACGTGCTGTTTACCGCCGCAGCCTGTCAGGCGGAAGATGCGCGTTTAGCGAAGAACGCCCTGCGAGGTTAAAAAGAAAAGCCCGGTGGCGGCTACGCCTTACCGGGCCTACAAGGTAAATGCAAAACGGCAACATGTGTTGCCGTTTTTAGTGTTTGCACCCTCTCCCTGTGGGAGAGGGCCGGGGTGAGGGCACCAGCCCGCACCCGACTTATAGCGTCACACCACTCTTAAAGATCGCCAGCTCGCGGAAGTCGTTCTTCTCGTTGCAGGTCTGCCTGCCGCTGGCAAATTCCACAATCGTGTCCACGAATTCGCTCAGCAGCTGCGGCATCGCTTTGCCGTGGATCAGCTGGCCCGCGTCAAAGTCGATCCAGTGCTTTTTCTTCGCCGCCAGTTCGCTGTTAGTGGCGATTTTCACCGTCGGCACAAACCCGCCGTACGGCGTACCGCGCCCGGTACTGAACAGCACCATATGACAGCCCGCGCCTGCCAGCGCACTGGTGGCGACCGCATCGTTGCCCGGTGCGCTGAGCAGGTTCAGGCCGTGCGTTTTTAGCCGTTCACCGTAGCGCAGCACGTCTACCACCTGGCTGGCGCCCGCTTTTTGGGTGCAGCCCAGGGATTTCTCTTCAAGCGTGGTGATGCCGCCCGCTTTGTTACCCGGCGAGGGGTTCTCGTATATCGGCTGGTTATGGGCGATGAAGTACTGTTTGAAGTCGTTGACCATGGTGACGGTCTTCTCAAAGGTCTCTTCGTCGCGGCAGTGGCTCATCAGAATGCGCTCTGCGCCGAACATCTCCGGCACTTCGGTCAGCACCGTAGTGCCGCCGTTGGCAATCACGTAATCCGAGAAGCGACCCAGCATTGGGTTAGCGGTAATGCCGGAAAGGCCATCAGATCCGCCGCACTCCAGGCCAAACTTCAGTTCGCTCAGCGTGCCCGGCTCGCGCTTGTCGTGACGCATCACCTCGTACAGCTGATGCAGCTGTTCAACGCCCGCTTCCACTTCGTCGTCCTGGTGCTGACACACCATAAAGTGCACGCGCTCAGGGTCAAATTCGCCCAGCGTGTCGCGGAAGGCGTCGACCTGATTGTTCTCGCAGCCGAGGCCGATCACCAGCACCGCGCCCGCGTTCGGGTGGCGCACCATGTTTTGCAGCATGGTGCGGGTATTGATGTGGTCGTCGCCCAGCTGGGAACAACCGTAGGTGTGGCTGAACAGATGCACGCCGTCGGTGCCTTCAGCATCATTAGTCTCTTTCAGGAAACGCGTCTGAATTTGACGCGCGATCCCGTTCACGCAGCCGACAGTCGGGAGGATCCACAGCTCATTGCGGATCCCCACCTCGCCGCTGGCGCGGCGGTAGATCTGTACCTCACGATCGGCCGCCTGTCCTTCTTCTGGCTGGAAGTCAGGTTGATAGCTGTACTCGTCCAGATCGCTGAGATTGGTGCGGGTATTGTGGGAATGAATGTATTCACCCGGCGCAATATCCGCCAGCGCATGACCGATGGGCAAACCGTACTTCACCACGTTCTCCCCTTTCGCGATGGGGATCAGGGCAAACTTATGTCCACGTCCAATGGCCTGGCGTAACGTCACCGACTGGTTGTCGAAGGTCACTTCCGTCCCTTCGGCTAAATCGGCCAGCGCGACGGCAACGTTATCCAGCGAATGGATTTTGATGTATTGCATATCAACCTCAAACGGCCTTAGTTCAGTTCAATGGCGAAGTAGTCACGCGCATTATTAAAGCAGATGTTTCTCACCATTTCGCCCAGCAGCTGGATATCCGCTGGCGCTTCACCCGCGTGCACCCAGCGGCCAATCATCTGGCACAGAATGCGGCGGAAATATTCATGGCGGGTATAGGAGAGGAAACTGCGGCTGTCGGTCAGCATGCCAACGAAGCGGCTCAACAGGCCGAGCTGCGCCAGCTGTGTCATCTGACGCTCCATGCCGTCTTTTTGATCGTTAAACCACCAGCCGGAACCGAACTGCATCTTGCCCGGCATCCCTTCGCCCTGGAAGTTGCCGATCATGGTGCCCAGTACTTCGTTATCGCGCGGGTTCAGGCAGTAGAGAATGGTTTTTGGCAGCAGGTTTTGCTCGTTCTGTTTGCTCAGCAGTTTTGACAGCTCTTCCGCCAGAGGGCGGTCGTTGATGGAGTCGAAGCCCACGTCCGCGCCCAGCAGTTTGAACTGACGCTGGTTGTTATTACGCAGCGCGCCGATATGGTACTGCTGAACCCAGCCGCGACGGGCATATTCCGCACCGAGGAACACCAGCACCGCGGTTTTGAACTGGGCGACTTCATGCTCGCTCAGGGCTTCGCCGGAGAGACGACGCGCCAGGATGCTGTCCAGCTCGGCTTCGCTGGAATCCGCGAACAGCACCACGTCCAGCGCGTGGTCAGACACTTTACAGCCGTGTGCGGCAAAGTGATCCAGACGTTTGGTCAGCGCGGTTTGCAGATCGTCAAAGCGACGAATGTCGGTATCCGAAACTTCCGCCAGCTTCGCCATGTAGTCGTTAAAGGTCGGCAGCTCGATGTTGAAGGCTTTATCCGGGCGCCAGCTTGGCAGCACTTTGATGTCAAACGTGCTGTCCTTCGCGACAACCGCGTGGTGCTCCAGGGAGTCGATCGGATCGTCGGTTGTACCCACCATCTTCACGTTCATCTGCTGCATGATGCCGCGCGCCGAGAAGCTATCCTGCGCCAGCAGTTCGTTGCACTGATCCCAGATTTCATCCGCCGTGGCGGGAGAGAGCAGCTTGCCGGTGATACCAAACGGACGACGCAGTTCGAGGTGCGTCCAGTGGTATAACGGGTTACCGATGGTGTGAGGAACGGTAGCGGCCCAGGCGTCAAACTTCTCGCGATCGGTCGCGTCGCCGGTACACAGGCGCTCGGCCACGCCGTTGGTGCGCATTGCGCGCCACTTATAGTGGTCACCCTTCAGCCAGATATCATACAGGTTTTTGAAACGGTAATTTTCGGCAACCTGCTGCGGCGGTAAATGGCAGTGGTAGTCGAAAATCGGCTGGTCTTTTGCGTAGTCGTGGTACAGGCGGCGAGCAAATTCGGTATCTAACAGGAAATCTTCGGTCATAAACGGTGTCATTATCGTCTTCCTCATTACGGGAGCGTCAGAAAGCTTATGTTCAGATGCTGCAAAGTTATCACACCAATTTCCAGAGTCCGACGTTTTTTTCGTGAGTTAGATCAATAAACGTCGACAAATAAATTACCCTCAAAGGGGTAAACCTTCTTGCAGGCCGCGCCAGATCTGGCTTTGCGCACGCCGCATAATATCCCTACAAAGATTCACTCTTTTGTGATGTCACTCACCTTTTAAAGTTGTATGACAAGTTATCTTTTCGCCGTCGCAAACTATAAGCCGACGGAATGCATTACCGGTGTTTGTTACATCGGATTTAACGGTACGGAAGCCGACTTAGCACAATGACTTATGGCAAGGTTCGGGCCGTTCCGGGACAGGTTCCCGGTTACGCCCCTCCCGTTACAGAACAGCTCCCGGCAACGGTTGAGTTGTTGCCGTGTCCCGACACGGAAATAACATAACGATGAGGTTTTACATGCGTAAAATTAAAGGGTTACGTTGGTACATGATCGCACTGGTGACGCTCGGCACCGTGCTGGGCTACCTGACACGTAACACCGTGGCAGCAGCGGCGCCAACGTTGATGGAAGAGTTACATATCTCCACACAACAATACTCTTACATCATTGCGGCGTATTCTGCCGCTTACACCGTAATGCAGCCTGTTGCAGGTTATGTTCTTGATATTCTGGGTACAAAAATTGGTTATGCCTTCTTCGCTGTAGCATGGGCCGTCTTCTGCGGGGCGACGGCGCTGGCTGGCAGCTGGGGCGGGCTGGCGCTGGCACGTGGTGCGGTAGGTGCTGCCGAAGCGGCGATGATCCCTGCGGGTCTGAAAGCCAGCTCTGAATGGTTCCCGGCAAAAGAACGTTCAATCGCTGTCGGTTACTTCAACGTGGGTTCCTCCATCGGGGCGATGATTGCTCCGCCACTGGTGGTGTGGGCGATTGTGATGCACAGCTGGCAAATGGCGTTCATCATCTCCGGAGTGCTGAGTTTTGCCTGGGCCATGGCGTGGCTGATCTTCTATAAACACCCGCGCGATCAGAAAAAGCTGTCTACCGAAGAACGTGACTACATTATCAATGGTCAGGAATCTCATCATCAGACCGACAACGGTAAAAAAATGTCCGTCTGGCAGATCCTGGGTACCCGTCAGTTCTGGGGTATCGCCCTGCCACGCTTCCTGGCGGAACCGGCCTGGGGTACGTTCAACGCCTGGATCCCGCTGTTCATGTTCAAAGTCTACGGCTTTAACCTGAAAGAGATCGCGATGTTCGCCTGGATGCCAATGCTGTTTGCAGACCTGGGCTGTATCGTCGGCGGCTACCTGCCACCGCTGTTCCAGCGCTGGTTTGGCGTGAACCTGATTGTGTCCCGTAAGATGGTGGTCACCATGGGCGCCCTGCTGATGATTGGCCCTGGCATGATTGGCCTGTTCACCAGTCCTTACGTGGCTATCGCCCTGCTGTGTATCGGGGGCTTTGCTCACCAGTCTCTGTCTGGCGCGCTGATTACGCTCTCGTCCGACGTGTTTGGTCGTAACGAAGTTGCCACCGCCAACGGTCTGACCGGGATGGCCGCCTGGACCGCAAGTACCCTGTTTGCGCTGGTGGTCGGCGCGCTGGCAGACACCATCGGTTTCAGCCCGCTGTTCGCGGTACTGGCCATCTTCGACCTGCTGGGTGCAGTGGTTATCTGGACGGTGCTGAAGAGTAAATCCGCCGAGGAACTGGCGAAAGAGTCCCTTGGGGGACCGGCGACGCAGAGTTAGCTTGTTGTGCCGGGTGGCGGCTTCGCCTTACCCGGCCTATAACACCCGATAAAACCGTAGGCCGGGTAAGCGTAGCGCCACCCGGCAAAAACGTCGCAAAAGCCGCCTCCGGGCGGCTTTTTTAATGGCGAAATCTGGAGAGTGGCAAGCAAAAGTGGTATAACAAATCATTCGCCGTACCCTGCCTGGAGCGCATATGGAAATCACCGAATCACGTCGTTTATATCAACAACTTGCCGCCGAGCTGAAAGATCGCATCGAGCAAGGGGTCTATCTTGTCGGTGATAAACTTCCCGCTGAGCGTTTTATTGCGGATGAAAAAAGCGTCAGCCGTACGGTGGTCCGCGAAGCCATCATCATGCTGGAAGTTGAAGGGTATGTTGAGGTACGCAAAGGTTCCGGTATTCACGTGATTTCCAGCCAGGCGAAACACTCCCCCACGCCGGACGAAAGTCTGGAATTTGCCAGCTACGGTCCGTTTGAGCTTCTCCAGGCTCGCCAGCTGATTGAAAGCAATATCGCAGAATTCGCAGCGACGCAGGTCACCAAGCAGGACATCATGAAGCTGATGGAAATCCAGGATCATGCGCGTAAAGAAAAATGTTTCCGCGATTCCGAATGGGACCTGCAATTCCACGTCCAGGTCGCCCTTGCGACTCAGAACACAGCGCTGGCGGCAATCGTTGAAAAAATGTGGACTCAGCGCGTTCACAACCCGTACTGGAAGAAACTGCACGATCACATTGATTCCCGCACGGTAGACAACTGGTGTGACGACCACGACCAGATTCTTAAGGCCCTGATTCGTAAAGATCCGCATGCGGCGAAACTGGCAATGTGGCAGCATCTGGAGAACACTAAACAGATGCTTTTTAATGAAACGAGTGATGACTTTGAATTTAACGCTGACCGCTATCTTTTTGCTGATAATCCGGTGGTTCACCTCGATACCGCGACCAATGTCGCAAAATAACCTCCTGAACTGCTGGCAGGCGCACCGCCGCGCCTTCCGGCCAGACAGGGTAAGAAAACCTCTATAGTGTCAGCCTTTGTAAAATCTCTCGCTCCCCTCCGTGGCTTACGCCAAAATCGTGTTTCCCCTCAAATTCTGTGACGCAGAACGTCGGGCTTTGTTACAATTGGATTCACTTCGTTATTTTGTAAGTTAGTGCTTGCTAACCAGCCAATTAACAGGGAACAGTGTTGGCCACACATCATTGTGTCCGCGAGCGACCATAATGAAATCATAACAATGTCGCCGTGCTGTTTTCCCGTATGACAGGCGTGACGTTAACCGATTTCCAGGAACACTGAATGGAACTTTTGACCCAACTACTGAACGCCCTCTGGGCTCAGGATTTCGAAACGCTGGCCAACCCGTCCATGATTGGCATGCTCTACTTTGTGTTATTTATGATCCTGTTCCTTGAGAACGGTCTGCTGCCTGCTGCCTTTTTACCGGGCGACAGCCTGCTGGTGCTGGTTGGGGTGCTCTGTGCAAAAGGAGCGATGGCTTTCCCACAAACGGTTCTGCTGTTGACCATTGCCGCCAGCCTGGGTTGCTGGGTGAGTTATATTCAGGGGCGATGGCTGGGCAACACGCGAATCGTTCAGAACTGGCTTTCGCATCTTCCGGCACATTATCACCAGCGAGCGCACCACCTTTTCCATAAGCACGGGCTCTCCGCCTTGCTGATTGGCCGCTTTATCGCATTCGTACGCACCCTGCTGCCGACCATTGCGGGCTTGTCCGGCCTGAGCAGCGCGCGCTTCCAGTTCTTTAACTGGATGAGCGGCCTGCTGTGGGTTCTGATCCTGACCACGCTCGGCTACGCGCTCGGTAAAACGCCGGTCTTTATGAAATATGAAGACCAGCTGATGTCTTGCCTGATGCTGCTGCCCGTCGTCCTGCTGGTGTTTGGCCTGGTCGGTTCACTGGTCGTACTGTGGAAAAAGAAATACGGAGCCAGGGGTTAACGATGGTTATCTCCCCGCTCGCGCTGCGCCGCTTCTCTTACGCCATCGTCGCGCTAATGATGTTCAGCGCTCTCATCCTGCTATGGTCTGCCCTACAGCACCAGGAGTCGACGCTGACTATCCGTCCTGTGAGTCAAGGAACCAGCGTGCCGGATGGTTTTTCCATCTGGCATCATCTGGACGCTAACGGGATCCCCTTTAAGAGCATCACGCCGCAAGACGATGTGCTGCTGATAAAATTTGACTCCAGTGCGCAAAGCGCCGCGGCGAAAGCGGTGCTGGACCGCACGTTGCCGCAGGGTTACATCATCGCGCAACAGGATGATGACAGCCACGTAGCCTCCTGGATGTCACGGTTACGCGACACGTCGCATCGATTTGGCTAACGACTAATATTCCGAATATTTTCACCCACTTTGGTGAAACTCCCGTTTACTTACTATGCTTAAGTACGCGGAGCACCCCTCAGATGTTCTCCGCATAGTTCTGGAACACGGCTTACGCCGTAACACAATGGAAGGTTTCTATAATGAAATACCGCATCACCCTGGCTCTGGCCCTTTTTTCTTTAAGCACAGCTTCCTTCGCTATGTCTCTTTGTCAGGAGAAAGAACAGGATATTCAACGCGAAATCAGTTATGCCGAAAAGCATAACAATCAGCACCGGATCGACGGACTGAAAAAAGCGCTGAGCGAAGTGAAAGACAATTGTACGGACAGCAAGCTGCGTGCCGATCATCAGGAAAAAATCGCTGAACAGAAGGACGAGATAGCCGAGCGCCGTCAAGACCTGCAAGAAGCGAAAGAGAAAGGTGATGCGGAAAAAATTGCCAAACGCGAGAGGAAGTTGCAAGAGGCGCAGGACGAACTGAAAGCGCTGGAAGCTCGCGATTATTGAGTTAACGGAAATCTCAACAGGAGAGAATCATGTCAAAAGATACAACTTCAGAACATCTGCGCGCTGAGCTGAAATCCCTGGCGGACACCCTGGAAGAGGTGCTGAACTCTTCTGCCGATAAATCGAAAGAAGAAGTCAGCAAACTGCGCAGCAAAGCGGAGCAGGCACTGAAAGAGAGCCGTTACCGTCTGGGTGAAACCGGTGATGCACTGGCGAAACAGACCCGCGAAGCGGCTGCGCGCGCAGACGAATATGTACGTGACAATCCATGGACAGGCGTTGGTATTGGTGCCGCAGTGGGTGTGGTGCTGGGTGTCCTGCTGACGCGTCGTTGATTATGGAAGATCCACGTCACGCACAAGGGCCTGCTAAAAACGTCCTCGGCATCGGCCAGCGTATTCTTACGACGCTGGTCGGGATTGCCGAAACGCGCGTCCGGCTTGCGGTAGTGGAACTGGAAGAGGAGAAAGCCAATCTCTTCCAGATGCTGCTCATGCTTGGGCTTACGATGCTCTTTGCCGCGTTTGGTCTGATGAGCCTGATGGTGTTAATCATCTGGGCTATCGATCCACAGTATCGACTGAACGCGATGATTGCCACTACCGTGGTTCTGCTGGTGGCGGCGCTGATAGGCGGTATCTGGACCCTGCATAAAGCGCGCACGTCGACCTTCCTGCGCCATACTCGCCAGGAGCTGGCCAACGACCGCGCCCTGCTGGAGGATGATAAGTCGTGAGCGACAAAGCCGAACGTCAAAAGCGGAAAGCGTATCTGCTGAGCCAGATCCAGCAGCAGCGGCTGGACCTGTCCGCCAGCCGTCGCGACTGGCTGGAGCTGACCCAGCGTTACGATCGCGGCTGGAATACTCTTCTGAGCCTGCGTTCGTGGGCGCTGGTGGGTAGCAGCGTGATGGCGATCTGGACGATTCGTCATCCAAACATGCTGATTCGCTGGGCACGCCGTGGCTTTGGTGTCTGGAGCGCATGGCGTCTGGTGAAAGCAACGATTCGTCAGCAGCAGCTGCGCTAGCCTTCTCGCCGGGTGGCGCTGCGCTTACCCGGTCTACGGTAAAAAAGTAGGCCGCGTAAGGCGTAGCCGTCACCCGGCAAAATCTCTCCATGCTCCCTTACTCAATATCTTTGAAAAAGATTGACAGTTTTCCTTGCTAACAATTGCCATCCGCCCCGTTTACACTCCTCTCCATCGACAGCAAAGACGCGGTATCTACCCGAATTTGCACGCAAATAACGTTTAGCCGCTGATGTGGTTTCCTGGAGAGTAAAATGAAAAAATTAGATGATGTTGGTGTATTGGTAGCGCGTATTCTGATGCCTGTGCTGTTCATCACCGCAGGCTGGGGCAAAATTACCGGCTATGCGGGCACTCAGCAGTATATGGAAGCGATGGGCGTGCCGGGTTTCCTGCTGCCACTGACCATCCTGCTTGAGTTCGGCGGCGGCCTGGCAGTGCTGTTCGGTTTCCTGACCCGCACCACGGCGCTGTTCACCGCAGGCTTTACCCTGCTGACCGCGTTCATCTTCCACAGCAACTTTGCGGAAGGCGTGAACTCCCTGATGTTCATGAAAAACCTGACCATCGCGGGTGGCTTCCTGCTGCTGGCTATCACGGGTCCGGGCGCCTACAGCATCGACCGTCTTCTGAATAAGAAGTGGTAAGCACGCTATACTGATTAAATTCAAAGCGAGGAGACATCTCCTCGCTTTTGCTATCTGACGGAGGAGTAAAAAATGGGACAACTCGTAGACGGCGTCTGGCAGGATGTCTGGTATGACACCAAATCCACCGGTGGACGCTTTAAGCGCTCTGTTTCGGCCTTCCGTAACTGGCTGACCGCCGACGGCGCGCCCGGCCCGAGTGGCGAAGGGGGCTTTGCGGCGGAGAAAGATCGTTATCATCTGTATGTTTCTCTCGCCTGTCCTTGGGCGCACCGCACGCTGATTGTGCGCAAACTTAAAGGTCTCGAATCGCTAATTCCGGTTTCGGTGGTCAACCCGCTGATGCTGGAAAATGGCTGGACGTTCGACAGTGACTTCCCGGCCGCGACGGGTGATGAGCTTTATCATCACGATTTCCTGTATCAGCTCTATCTGCGCGCCGATCCGCACTACACCGGACGCGTAACGGTGCCTGTACTGTGGGACAAGAAAAACCAGACGATCGTCAGCAATGAATCCGCTGAAATCATTCGCATGTTCAATACCGCGTTTGACGCGCACGGCGCCCGCGCCGGGGATTACTATCCGGTTGAGCTGCGCGAGAAAATTGACGAGCTGAACGGCTGGATCTACGACAACGTCAACAACGGCGTCTATAAAGCCGGTTTTGCCACCAGTCAGGAAGCGTACGACGAAGCGGTCGGCAACGTGTTTGGATCCCTGGAACGTCTGGAGCAGATCCTCGGCCAGCATCGTTATTTAGCGGGCGATCGCCTCACCGAAGCAGACATCCGCCTGTGGACGACGCTGATCCGCTTCGATCCGGTGTATGTCACCCACTTCAAGTGCGACAAGCATCGCATCAGCGATTATCTGAACCTGCACGGTTTCCTGCGCGACATCTATCAGATGCCGGGTATTGCGGAGACGGTCAATTTTGAGCATATTCGCACCCATTATTTCCGCAGTCATAAGACCATCAACCCAACGGGCATTATCTCCATTGGTCCGTGGCAGGATCTGGATGAACCGCACGGGCGCGACGTGCGTTTCGGATAATTATTTAGGGAATCAATTGATTCCCTTTTTTAATTCACGGCATACATCTATCCTTACCTCGATCGCTTAGAAAACAAGTGATTGACTGACTAAGAGGCAAGGAAAAATGGACTGGTATTTAAAAGTACTGCGCAACTACGTTGGATTTGGTGGCCGTGCCCGCCGTAAAGAGTACTGGATGTTCGTTCTGGTGAACTTCGTCCTGATTATGGTGCTGGGTATTGTGGACAAAATCCTCGGCTGGGAACGCGAGGGGGGCGAAGGCATTCTCACCACCATTTATGGTGTGTTGGTTCTGCTGCCTTCATGGGCCGTACTGTTTCGTCGTCTCCACGACACCGATCGTTCGGCGTGGTGGCTGCTGTTGCTGTTGATCCCGCTTATCGGCTGGATCGTCATTTTGATTTTCAACTGTCAGAGCGGAACGCCGGGAGAAAACCGCTTTGGTCCGGATCCGAAGATCTGCGCATAAAAAAAAGCCCGGTGGCGCTTCGCTTACCGGGCCTACAAATTACGATTTTATTTAT
This sequence comes from Enterobacter sp. CM29, assembly GCF_013179605.1. NCBI lineage: Bacteria > Pseudomonadati > Pseudomonadota > Gammaproteobacteria > Enterobacterales > Enterobacteriaceae > Enterobacter > Enterobacter sp. CM29. Next base: position 22,045 of record NZ_JABMCU010000040.1, read on the forward strand.
TATATTGCGTGAAAAGCTTCGGAATTTCGCGTAAACACCATGATTTGGCTTCGCCCATGCTGTCACGACGCCACGCCATAATAATATCCACTTCGCTGGTGTATTCCGGGCTGACAACGCGCAGCCGTCCCTCTGCAATGTCCTTTTCGACGAACGGATACGGCATGGTCGCCACGCCCAGCCCCGCCAGCAGCGCCTGACGCTTATCTTCCAGCGACGTCACCGTCAGACGCGGCTGTTTATCCAGCAACTGCACCGTTAACACCGGGCGCTCGCGCGCGGTATCCGCCACCGCCACGCCGCGGTATTTCACGCGCGTGACCTCAGAGAGCGGTTCCGGCTCCTGATGGATCGGGTGACCCGGCGCAGCGACGTAGACGTTCATCACGCTGTACAGTTTGCGCGAGTTAATTTCTGACGATGAGCGGAAATGCATATCCGGCGCAATGACGATATCCGCCCTGCCCGTCTCAAGACGCTCCCACGCCCCGGCCAGTACCTCGGTGATGATCGACAGCTGGGTATTGGCTTTCGCGGCCAGTCTGTCCACCAGCGGGAACAGCGCCTCGGTGGGCACCAGCGCTTCGGTCACTAACGTCAGATGGGTTTCCCAGCCGCGGGCCAGCGCTTCGGCATCGGTCGTCAGTTTATCCGCCGCTTCCAGCAATACGCGGCCGCGCTCCAGCAGCATCCGCCCAACGTTGGTGAATTTTGTTCGATGACCAGAGCGATCGAAGAGCACAACATCCAGCTCCTCCTCCAGCTTTTGCATGGTATAGCTCAGCGCAGACGGAACGCGCCCCAGTTCATCTGCCGCCGCGGCAAAACTGCCGCGCCTGTCAATCGCGTCCATGACGCGAAGCGCCTCAAGCGTCAATGCTCTCTCTTTAGCCATCTCGTTCTCATTCAGGAAATTTGAACATACCGGGCAGAATATCTGGCTAACAATGCAGCGTCCATACCTTTACCATTGATTTAGTGTAAAGAGAGGTCAAGTTTATGATTACGACAAGAACAGCGAAACAGTGCGGACAAGCCGATTTCGGTTGGTTGCAGGCCCGCTACACCTTTTCCTTTGGACACTACTTTGACCCTAAACTTCTCGGTTACGCTTCACTGCGCGTATTGAACCAGGAAGTGCTCGCCCCGGGCGCGTCCTTCCAGCCGCGCACGTACCCGAAAGTCGATATCCTGAACCTGATCCTGGAAGGCGAGGCAGAATACCGCGATAGCGAGGGCAATCATGTCCAGGCGAAGGCTGGCGAGGCGCTGTTAATTTCCACGCAGCCGGGTATTAGCTATAGCGAGCATAACCTCAGCAAAGACAAAACGCTGACCCGCATGCAGCTGTGGCTGGATGCCTGTCCGGAGCGGGAAAATCCGCTGGTGCAAAAAATCGATCTGAAGGGCGATAAACAGCAGCTGATTGCATCCCCTGATGGCAGCAAAGGCAGCCTGCAGTTGCGCCAGCAGGTGTGGCTGCACCATATCGAACTGAAAAAAGGTGAACAGGCAAGCTTCCAGCTTCATGGCCCGCGCGCCTATCTGCAGTCCATTCACGGAACGGTGCATGCGGTGACGCACGCGGAAGAGAAAGAGGCGCTCACCTGCGGCGACGGCGCGTTTATTCGTGATGAAGCGAATATCACCCTGGTGGCGGATACGCCGCTGCGCGCGCTGCTGATTGATTTGCCGGTTTAACCCCCCCTCACCCTAGCCCTCTCCCCAAAGGGGAGAGGGAACGATCGAGCCCTCGCCCCTATGGGGAGAGGGGTTGGGGTGAGGGGTTGGGGTGAGGGGAAATTTTTACACCTTACTCGCCATAATCTCAATAATCTGCCGGTCCGTTGCCTGCATCGAGCGGCACGCCAGCGCGCACAGGTTCGCGATCGACTGCTCCACGTCGTGCGCCACAATCCCCTCATTACCCGTCACGGCAGTATCATCCAACGCCATCATCACGGCTTTCCAGGCGCTGGTGACGCTGGTCGAGACCTTCATTGCGCAACTGTTAGACGCCCCGTCACAGATCATCCCGCTGACGTCGCCGATCATACTGCCGATCGCCATGGCAATAGTCTGGTAAGAACCGCCCATCAGCCACGCCATCCCTGCGGCGGCCCCCATTCCGGCCGTTGTCGCCGCACACAGCGCGGACAAGCGCGGAAGCTGGTAATGGATATAGATCGCCGACAGGTGCGAGAGCATCAGCGCCCGCGCCAGCCGTTCGTCATCGGCCTGAACGTGCTCAGCCACCACCACCACCGGCATGGTGGCGGTGATGCCCTGATTCCCGGAACCCGAGTTGCTCATCGCCGGCAGTGTCGCGCCCCCCATGCGGGCATCCGAGGCTGCGCTGGTGCGGATAACAATGTCTGAACCCAGATCCTGCGCCATCCATCCGCGTGTGCGCTGTTTATTGAGCGTCGCACCAATATGCAACCCCCAGTTGCCACGTAAACCTTCCCGGGAGAGCGCATCGTTCAGCCGTCCCGCATCGAGGATAAAGCGGATCGCGTCGAACGGCACCTGTTCCACAAACTCAAGGATCTGCGACAGCGTGGTGGTCGAGAGCACCTCCAGCGGATCGTCGCTGTTCTGGCTCTGATTATCGTCAAGCCTGAAGCGCGTTTCGCCCTGACACACCATCTCCACCACACGGGTGTGCCCGCCGGCGATGGTCACCATCGCCGAGGATTCACCGACGTAAACGCAGGCACGTGAATAGAGGATCTCATCGCACGGCTCCTGCAATTTTACCTGCACCAGACCCGCGTTCAGCAGTGCTTTGGCGCGCGTTAGCGCCTCGGACGACGCGTCTTTCAACACCTCCAGTCCGGCATGCGCGTTACCGCCTGTCGCCCCCAGCGCGGCCGCGATGGGTAAACCGACCATACCGGTACCGGGCACCGTTACGCCAAGCCCGTTTTTCATCAGGTTCGGCGATACCCACGCCTCGATACGCGTCACCTCACCGTCAAGCTGTCCGGCAGCCATCGCGCACGCCAGCGCCAGCGAGACGGGTTCGGTACAGCCCAGCGCAGGCTTTACCTCTTCCTGCACCGCGCGAATAAAATGGTTCCATAAAGGATTAATTTGCTCAGACATCGTTACGACCTTATTTAACCTCATGAGAAGGCGAGGAAAGGAGAAACACAAAGCAGCAGCCCGGTAATCACAATAATCACCAGCGATACGCCTTTATATTTATGAAGTGCGGGCACTTTGTAGACCAGCCACGCCGGAATTAAGCAGCCCACCATCCCGAAAATAGGGCTACAGATGGAAGTGAAGCTCAGCACCGGCGCGTTTAACACAATCGCGCTCCAGGCCAGCAGGATGGCGAACAGCATAATCCCGCGCTGGACGGCATTTTCATTGATTTTCTCCGCCGGCATTTTGCGGCGCAGGATGTTCATCACAATGCCCTGCGTCGCCTCACGAAAGCCGAGATAGACGCCAAAGAACGCGGTCATCACAGCGAAAATATTGAGGATTACGCTGACAATTTTGACCC
>NZ_JABMCU010000400.1:0-563 GCF_013179605.1 Enterobacter sp. CM29
GGACTCCTTAATGGAAACTGTGTTCTTCGCCCGGATAAACGCCGGACTCAACCTCGGCAATATACTGCCGCACAGCAGCACGCATGTCGCCTGCTTCTGTCAGGAAATTTTTAGCAAATTTTGGAATGTGACCGCCGGTGATCCCGAAGGCGTCGTGCATGACCAGAATCTGGCCATCGGTGACGTTGCCCGCGCCGATGCCGATCACCGGAATCGACAGCGCCTCAGTGATACGCTTAGCCAGCTCAACCGGCACACACTCCAGCACCAGCAGCTGTGCACCAGCGGCTTCCAGCGCCAGGGCATCATCAAACAGCGTCTGCGCCGCATCGCCACGCCCCTGAACTTTATAACCGCCAAAGATATTCACGGACTGCGGCGTCAGCCCTAAGTGCCCGCAAACTGGCACGGCCCGTTCGGTGAGCATTTTCACCGTATCGACCACCCAGTCGCCGCCTTCGATTTTGACCATATTGGCGCCGGCGCGCATCACAGTTGCCGCATTTTCAAAGGCCTGTTCCGGGGTGGCATACGCCATAAACGGCAGATCGGAAAGTAGCAGG
>NZ_JABMCU010000401.1:0-548 GCF_013179605.1 Enterobacter sp. CM29
CAAGGATCCGCGGACGATCTATTAAATGTGACTAGCCGTAATTTAGATTCCGTTTCACATATAACAAACGATTTAAGGTTTCCTTCGACGGCTGGAATCTTAGTCAAAATGTCACTCCTGAAGAAGCAGATTCAGAATTGCTTGCGTTGTTCATATTGAAGACACAGGTAAAGCATCAGGAGGTAGGTGTGGTTAAAACAATTGACATTGATGTGGATTTTAACGGGATAATAATTTTCGATTATCCAGGAATACTGGCCCCATTTGGTGGGAAGATAGAGGATGGAGATAACATTCTCCAGGAATTCACCACCACAGACAAAGGGGATCTTGTTCTTAATGAAGGTATTGCCTTACCTATCATGGGCCTTGATAATGGTGGCTATGTTGTTAGGCTTTTTTTAAATGAATTTCCCGACAATAAAGACAGGGAAGTTATATTCACAGATAAATATTTCTATCTTAATGTAACTGGTGATTTATACGTTGCTGATATGGCAGTGTTTTGGGAGTGGGAAGATTATACTGGTTGGATTAACACTGATGTT
>NZ_JABMCU010000402.1:0-524 GCF_013179605.1 Enterobacter sp. CM29
CCTGGGGAGTACGGCCGCAAGGTTAAAACTCAAATGAATTGACGGGGGCCCGCACAAGCGGTGGAGCATGTGGTTTAATTCGATGCAACGCGAAGAACCTTACCTACTCTTGACATCCAGAGAACTTTCCAGAGATGGATTGGTGCCTTCGGGAACTCTGAGACAGGTGCTGCATGGCTGTCGTCAGCTCGTGTTGTGAAATGTTGGGTTAAGTCCCGCAACGAGCGCAACCCTTATCCTTTGTTGCCAGCGGTTAGGCCGGGAACTCAAAGGAGACTGCCAGTGATAAACTGGAGGAAGGTGGGGATGACGTCAAGTCATCATGGCCCTTACGAGTAGGGCTACACACGTGCTACAATGGCGCATACAAAGAGAAGCGACCTCGCGAGAGCAAGCGGACCTCATAAAGTGCGTCGTAGTCCGGATTGGAGTCTGCAACTCGACTCCATGAAGTCGGAATCGCTAGTAATCGTGGATCAGAATGCCACGGTGAATACGTTCCCGGGCCTTGTACACACCGCCCG
>NZ_JABMCU010000403.1:0-517 GCF_013179605.1 Enterobacter sp. CM29
CTCTCTTTGACCGCAAGCGTCAGGCCAAGCCCGATACCGTAGCGGTCAAGCTGTGGCGAACAGACTGTACAGATCCGGTAAAACTGACCGCCTTCCGCAAACAGCAGCAGCGCGCTGGTGGCGAAGGCGATGTGCGGCACGGCTAACAGCCACGGCAGACGGGTGCTCAGGCGCTGCCAGCCATCACCCGGCCAGAGAAGCGCAAGCAGGCTCAGGGCGATAAACAGTGAACCCAGCGTCGCGATGAGGGTTGATACCAGCGTAGCGGCCAGCGCCTGCGGCAGCTGCGGGTCGGCAAACAGCGCCGCCCAGTTACTGAGAGAAAACGCCGGGGCCAGCAGCATGCCGCTGGCGAGAAGCAGTGGCAGATAGATGACCGCCATTGCCGCCCAGACCAGCCCGCTTAGCGGGTTCCGTAGCGGCGAAGCCATTCCTGCTCCAGGGCGTTAACCCAGGCGGCGTGCGGTTCGGGAAGCACATCAGGCGTGCCTGAAGGGGTAAAGGCATGAAGCTGTTT
>NZ_JABMCU010000404.1:0-508 GCF_013179605.1 Enterobacter sp. CM29
AACATGAGCGATGAAGAAGTCGCAGATCTGGACGGCAAGGCGCTCGACGCTATGTACGCCAAGTGCCAGACCTCTTTCGGCCTGAACGGTGCATTCCGCAATCAGGCTACCAACACCCAATCAGTCAGCGAAATGCCGGAGTAAAAAATGGCTAAAGACGGAAAACACGTAATTCACGCCGGTGGCGTATTCCCTAATCCGCTGCTCAACCGTGAAGGCCGCGCCACCGCGGTCAAGCCCGGCACCCTGGGCTTCTTCGATGCTGGCGTCTTTAAGGTGTCGGTAGATGGTAGCGAAACAGCGATTATCTATGTCGCTGACTTTGACTATCTGCGCTGCAAAACAGTAGATGACACGTTTGCTGTCGATGATCTGCTGGTTGGCATCCACCCATTGCCGGGAATGTTCCTGAACGTCCGCGCTGCCGCCGGTACCTACAAAAAAGGCGACGCTCTCTCAATCGTCAACGGCCAGGTGAAGAAGTGGGCCACTGGAGAAAATGATCGCT
>NZ_JABMCU010000041.1:0-25526 GCF_013179605.1 Enterobacter sp. CM29
GCAACCCGAGACTGCTGCTGGAAACGCTGGTGACCCTGGTCGTTACGCTGGTTCTTAGCTGGACGGCAATCACCTGGCTGCCGTGGCCGTTCACCTGCATCATCGTTTTGCTGATGTGGAGCGCGGTACGCCTGCCGCGAATGGAAGCATTCCTGATTTTTTTATTCACCATCATGATGGTGTCCTTGATGATGGCGCGAAACCCGCCCTCCATGACACCTTCAAACATGATGGTGACCTTCAACGCGCCATGGCTTCCCTTCCTGATGATGCTGCTCCCCGCCAACATTATGACGATGGTGATGTATGCCTTCCGGGCCGAGCGTAAACATATTACTGAAAGCGAAGAACGTTTTCGTAATGCGATGGAATATTCCGCGATTGGTATGGCGCTGGTGGGCATTGAGGGCCAGTGGCTTCAGGCCAACAAGGCGCTGTGCAATTTCCTCGGTTACAGTCAGTCTGAGCTTCAGTCGCTCACGTTCCAGCAGTTAACCTGGCCGGAAGATTTAAATACCGACCTGGAGCAGTTGCAACAGCTGATTAACGGGGAGATCAACAGCTACAGCCTCGAAAAACGCTACTACACCCGCAGCGGCGAAGTGGTGTGGGCGCTGCTGGCCGTTTCCGTTGTGCGCCATGCAGACGGCACGCCGCTCTACTTTATTGCCCAGATTGAAGACATCAACGACCTGAAACAGACCGAGTGGGTGAATAAGCGTCTGATGGAGCGTATCACCCTCGCGAACGAAGCCGGCGGCATCGGGATCTGGGAGTGGGATCTCGAGCCGGACGTGATCAGCTGGGATAAACGGATGTTTGAGCTGTACGAGATCCCCCCGCACATTAAACCTACCTGGCAGCTCTGGCATGCGGCCATGGTGCCTGAAGATCGTGCGCACGCCGAACAGGTACTGCGTGAGTCACTCCAGGCCAGGGTGCCTTTCAAGCTGGAATTTCGCATTCGCGTCAAGGATGGCATTCGCCACATTCGTTCGCTGGCGAACCGGGTGCTGAACAAACAGGGCGAAGTGGAGCGGCTGTTAGGGATCAACATGGATATGACCGAGGTGAAGCAGTTGAACGAGGCGCTGTTCCAGGAAAAAGAGCGCCTGCATATCACCCTCGACTCCATCGGCGAAGCGGTGCTGTGCACCGATATCGACATGAACATCACCTTTATGAACCCGGTCGCAGAGAAGATGAGCGGCTGGTCGCAAAGCGAAGCGCTGGGTCAGCCCGTTCTGAAGGTGCTGCACATTACCTTCGGCGAGAACGGCCCGTTAATGGAAAACATCCACAGCGGCGATATGTCCCGTACCGATATCGAACAGGATGTGGTGCTTAACTGCCGGAATGGCGGCAGTTTCGACATTCATTACAGCATTACCCCGCTCAGCACCCTGGAGGGGCACGCTATCGGCTCGGTGCTGGTGATTCAGGATGTCACCGAGTCGCGCAAAATGCTGCGCCAGCTGAGCTACAGCGCTTCCCATGACGCCCTTACCCACCTGGCGAACCGCGTCAGTTTTGAAAACCATCTTAAGCGCCTGTTGCAGACGGTACAGGAGACCCATCAGCGTCACGCGCTGGTCTTTATCGATCTTGACCGTTTTAAGGCGGTGAACGATACCGCAGGCCACGCGGCGGGCGACGCGCTCCTGCGCGAACTCTCTTCGCTGATGCTGACCATGCTGCGCTCCAGCGACGTGCTGGCGCGTCTGGGCGGCGACGAGTTTGGCCTGCTGCTGCCGGACTGCAACGTCGAAAGCGCACGCTATATTGCGGGCCGGTTGATCGACGCCATCAACAACTATCATTTTTCCTGGGAAGGACGCCTGCACCGCATCGGCGCCAGCGCGGGGATCACGTTGATTGACGACGCTAATTATCAGACAGCGGAAGTGATGTCTCAGGCCGATATCGCCTGTTACGCCTCGAAAAACAGCGGGCGCGGTGTGGTCACCGTCTATGAACCCCAGCAGGAGCGGATCCACAGCACGCGCAGCATGATGTCGCTGGATGAGCAGTGGCACATGATCAAAGATAATCATCTGCTGATGATCGCCCGCAGCGTCGCCTCACCGCGCATTCCCGAGAGCAGTAGCTTCTGGCTGATTTCCCTGCGGTTGTGGACCAGCCAGGGGGAAGTGCTGGAAGAGCATGCCTTCCGCGCCGGGCTGGCGGAGCCGGAGCTGCTGCACGCCCTTGACCGACGTATATTCAGCGAATTTTTCCGTACCTATGCCGCACAGGTGGCGGCCAAAGGGATGGGCGTCGCGCTGCCGCTCTCAGAAGCGGGTTTAGCCAGCGTCACGCTGGTGGATGAGCTGCTCGACCTGATCACCAGAGGTCCGCTGCCGGCGCGGCTGCTGCATCTGGCGATCGCCGTTGATGTGCTGAGCAATACGGATGAAAACGTGCAGCAGGGTCTGCAAAAGCTTCGTCAGGCTGGCTGTCGCGTGGTGCTGACCCGGGTTGGACGCGATATGAACGTCTTCAGCCAGCTCAGCGCCAACACCGCTGATTATCTGCTGCTGGATGCAGACGTGGTGACCAACGTCCACGGCAATCTGATGGATGAGATGATGGTGACCATCATTCAGGGCCACGCCCAGCGTCTGGGCATAAAAACCATTGCCGGGCCATGCCATCAGTCGATCATGATGAATACGCTGTCGGGCATCGGCATTGACTTTATTTACGGCGACACCATCGGGGAAGCGCAGCCGCTCGATCTACTGCTGAATACCAGCTATTTCGCCATCAACTGACGGCGACCAGCCGTCGGTGTACCAGATATGTAACAGCGCATACGAGCGCCACGGCTGCCAGCGCTCGGCATAGCGACGGATCTGCGCGGGCGTCATACCGGCAAAGCGCTGTTTAATGAGATAATCATCCGGCAGGAAAACATCCTTCGCCTGCCAGCCGCGCAAGGCCAGATAATTAGCGGTCCAGCGCCCGATGCCGGGGCGCTGCTGTAGCGCCTTCATCCCGGCCTCGACGTTCGCAGGCGGGAACAGCGGGAATTCACCGTCCACCACCGACTGCGCCAGATGAATCAACGACTCCGCACGCTTGAGCGGCATCCCAAGGGCTTTCAACGCCAGCGGATCCACCGCGGCCAGTACCTCTGGCGGAGGAAAACAGAGGTAGCCCGGCGCGTCCTGGATGGGTTCACCGCACAGCGCCACCACTCTTGACGCCAGTTTTGCCGCCATCGCCACGCTCACCAGTTGCCCGAGAATGGCGCGCACGCCCTGCTCGTAGGCATCCATCGCGCCCGGCAAACGTAACCCCGGCCGCGCCGCGCCGAGGTCGCCCAGGGTCTGCGCAATTCTTAGCGGGTCGCAATCAAGATCGAACAGGCGGGCAATGCGGTCCAGGCAAATATCCGCCACCGGGATCAGGCCAGGGCTGAGCGACACCGCCAGCGTATGGGTTGCGCTGTCTGGCACAACCCGAAATATGCCCTGATGCCCCGCATAGCCAAAACTGCGTTCGTAGTAATACTCCGTAACGGTCTCAACCCCTGTTACCGCACGCGCGGCAAAAAAGCCAAACATCCACTGCCAGTCGTAGGGCGGTTGCCAGTTCAGGGTGAACATCGTATCTCCTTTTGTATTTACCTCAGCATAAACCGAAAGATCGCGTTGCGCCTTGCTTTCATATTCCTGTTGTCGCCTGGCAGACATTTCGCTAAAGTCTCGCCCCTTCTCACCGGCATGGGGATTTATTGTGTTTATTGGATTCGACTACGGCACCGCAAACTGCTCGGTTGCGATAATGCAAAACGGACAACCGCAGCTCCTGAAAATGGAAAACGGCAGTACGCTGTTGCCGTCAATGCTCTGTGCGCCCACGCGTGAAGCGGTGAGCGAGTGGCTGTTCCGCCATCATCAGGTTCCGGCCACGGCGGCGGAAACCCAGGCGCTGCTGCGCCGTGCGGTCAGCTTTAACCGCGAGGAAGATATCGACGTTACCCCTTCCAGCGTGCAGTTCGGCCTCTCTTCCCTCGGGCAGTACATTGAAGACCCGGAAGAGGTCTACTTCGTTAAATCGCCGAAATCCTTCCTTGGCGCCAGCGGACTGAAGCCACAGCAGGTGGCGATGTTTGAAGATCTGGTCTGCGCGATGATGCTGCACATCCGCAATCAGGCGCAGTCGCAGGTGCCGGATGCCATCACCCAGGCGGTGATTGGCCGTCCGATCAACTTCCAGGGGCTGGGCGGCGACGAAGCCAACCAACAGGCGCAGGGGATCCTTGAGCGTGCAGCGCACCGGGCTGGCTTCCGTGACGTGGTGTTCCAGTATGAGCCGGTTGCGGCGGGGCTGGATTTTGAAGCCACGCTGACGGAAGAGAAACGGGTGCTGGTGGTGGACATCGGCGGTGGTACGACGGACTGTTCATTACTGCTGATGGGTCCGCAGTGGCATAATCGTCGCGATCGTGAAAACAGCCTGCTGGGGCACAGCGGCTGCCGCGTGGGCGGTAACGATCTGGATATCGCCCTGGCATTCAAGAGCCTGATGCCGCTGCTCGGCATGGGCGGTCAAACCGAGAAAGGCATCGCCCTGCCGATCCTGCCATGGTGGAATGCGATTGCCATCAACGACGTCCCTGCCCAGAGTGATTTTTACAGCACCGCGAATGGGCGTTTCCTTAACGATCTGGTGCGTGATGCGCAGGATGCAGAGAAGGTCGCGCTGCTGTATAAGGTGTGGCGTCAGCGTCTGAGCTACCGGGTGGTGCGCACCGCCGAAGAGAGCAAAATCGCCCTTTCCGATCGTCCTGAGCATGCGGTTACGCTGCCGTTTATCAGTGACGATCTGGCTACGGCTATCACCCAGGAAGGGCTGGAAATGGCGCTGGCTCAGCCGCTACAGCGTATTCTGGAGCAGGTGCAGCTGGCGCTTGAGAATGGCAAAGAGAAACCGGACGTGATTTACCTGACCGGCGGTAGCGCCCGTTCACCGCTGATCAAGAAAGCGCTGGCGGAACAGCTGCCGGGGATCCCGATTGCCGGCGGCGATGACTTTGGCTCCGTTACGGCAGGGCTGGCGCGCTGGGCGCAGGTGGTGTTTAGCTAATGGAGTTGTGCCGGGTGGCGCTGCGCTTACCCGGCCTACGGTTCGAGGATCTTGTAGGCCGGGTAAGGCGAAGCCGCCACCCGGCGAAACAACGCACCACACTCAGACCATTCCTGACAGTCTTCCATATTTCCTCCATTTTTCCGCTGTGTTACCTGACTAAACTAGTATCATTCCCCGAAAGTGTTTCAGGACGAGAACGTATAACGATGAAAGGCAGTAACAAATCCCGCTGGGCAATCGCCGTTGGTCTGATTGTGGTGGTCCTGGCCGCCGCCTGGTACTGGCACAGCCAGTCCGCGAACTCCACGGCACCTGCTGGCGCCAATAGCCCCTCACAACGTCCAACGGGCGGCGGGCGCCACGGTATTCGCGGCGCGGCGCTGGCACCGGTGCAGGCGGCAACGGCGGTGAATAAAGCGGTGCCTCGTTATCTCTCCGGGCTGGGAACCATTACCGCCGCCAACACCGTGACGGTACGTAGCCGCGTGGACGGTCAGCTGATGGCCATCCACTTCCAGGAAGGCCAGCAGGTGAAAGCCGGCGATCTGCTGGCGGAAATCGACCCAAGCCAGTTTAAGGTGGCCCTGGCGCAGGCGCAGGGGCAGCTCGCGAAAGACAAAGCCACCCTCGCCAATGCCCGCCGCGATTTAGCCCGCTATCAGCAGCTGGTAAAAACCAACCTCGTGTCGCGCCAGGAGCTGGATACCCAGCAGTCTCTGGTCAGTGAATCTCAGGGCACCATCAAGGCCGACGAAGCCGCGGTCGCCAGCGCCCAGCTCCAGCTCGACTGGAGCCGGATCACCGCGCCGATTGACGGCCGCGTGGGCCTGAAACAGGTTGATATCGGCAACCAAATCTCCAGCGGCGATACCACGGGCATCGTGGTGATCATCCAGACGCACCCTATCGATCTCGTCTTTACCCTGCCGGAAAGCGACATTGCGACGGTGATACAGGCGCAGAAGGCCGGAAAAGCGCTGGTGGTTGAAGCCTGGGATCGCACCAACAAGCAGAAGCTGAGCGAAGGTTCGCTGTTGAGCCTGGATAACCAAATCGATACCACCACCGGCACCATCAAGCTTAAAGCACGCTTCAACAATCAGGACGATGCCCTGTTCCCGAATCAGTTCGTCAATGCGCGAATGCTGGTCGCGACAGAAGAAAACGCCGTGGTGATCCCGACGGCGGCCCTGCAAATGGGCAGTGAAGGCAACTTTGTCTGGGTGCTGAACAGCGAAAACAAGGTCAGCAAACATCTGGTGAAAACCGGGATCCAGGACAGTCAGACGGTGGTGATCAGTGCCGGGCTGTCCGCTGGCGACCGCGTCGTAACCGACGGTATTGACCGTCTGACCGAAGGGGCGCAGGTCGAGGTGGTGGAAGCGCAGAATACAGGAGCAAAAGCCTGATGCAGGTGATGCCGCCGAGCTCTACAGGTGGGCCATCACGCCTGTTTATCTTACGTCCGGTTGCGACGACCCTGTTGATGGTGGCGATCCTGCTGGCCGGGATCATTGGCTACCGTTTTCTGCCCGTGTCGGCGCTGCCGGAAGTGGACTACCCGACCATTCAGGTTGTCACCCTCTATCCGGGCGCCAGTCCGGATGTGCTGACGTCCGCCATCACCGCCCCGCTGGAGCGTCAGTTTGGCCAGATGTCTGGCCTGAAGCAGATGTCCTCCCAGAGCTCAGGCGGCGCCTCGGTCGTCACGCTTCAGTTCCAGCTTACGCTGTCGCTGGACGTCGCCGAGCAGGAGGTGCAGGCCGCGATTAACGCCGCCACTAACCTGCTGCCGTCTGACCTGCCGAATCCACCGGTTTACAGCAAGGTGAACCCGGCAGACCCGCCGATCATGACGCTTGCCGTCACCTCCTCGGCCATGCCGATGACGCAGGTGGAAGACATGGTCGAAACCCGCGTGGCGCAGAAGATTTCGCAGGTGACCGGCGTGGGACTGGTGACGCTGGCGGGCGGTCAACGCCCCGCTGTGCGCGTTAAGCTCAATGCCCAGGCCATTGCCGCGCTGGGGTTAACCAGCGAAACCATTCGCACCGCCATCAGCAGCGCCAACGTTAACTCAGCGAAGGGCTCGCTGGACGGCCCAACCCGTGCGGTCACGCTCTCTGCCAACGACCAGATGCAGTCCGCCGATGAATACCGCCAGCTGATTGTGGCCTATCAAAACGGCGCGCCGATCCGCCTCGGCGACGTGGCAACCGTAGAACAAGGCGCGGAAAACAGCTGGCTCGGGGCGTGGGCCAATAAGCAGCAGGCGATTGTCATGAACGTTCAGCGCCAGCCGGGCGCGAACATTATTGATACCGCCGACAGCATTCGCACCATGCTGCCGCAGCTGGTGGAAAGCCTGCCAAAATCGGTGAGCGTGAAAGTGCTTTCTGACCGCACCACGAATATTCGCGCCTCGGTGTCAGACACCCAGTTCGAGCTGATGCTGGCGATTGCGCTGGTGGTGATGATCATCTACCTGTTCCTGCGCAACGTTCCGGCAACCATCATTCCCGCCGTCGCCGTGCCGCTCTCGCTGGTCGGGACGTTTGCGGTGATGGTGTTCCTCGACTTTTCGATTAATAACCTGACGCTGATGGCGCTCACCATCGCCACCGGGTTCGTGGTGGACGATGCCATCGTGGTCATCGAGAACATCTCGCGCTATATCGAAAAAGGTGAAAAGCCCTTAGCCGCCGCGCTGAAGGGCGCAGGAGAAATTGGCTTTACCATCATCTCGCTCACCTTCTCGCTGATTGCGGTGCTGATCCCGCTACTGTTTATGGGCGATATCGTCGGGCGGCTGTTCCGCGAGTTTGCCGTGACGCTGGCGGTCGCCATTCTGATCTCTGCCGTGGTGTCGCTGACGCTAACGCCGATGATGTGCGCCCGCATGCTGAGCCACGAATCTTTGCGCAAGCAAAACCGCTTCTCGCGCGCCTCCGAGCGGATGTTCGAGCGCATTATCGCCGCCTACGGCCGCGTGCTGGCGAAAGTCCTGAACCATCCCTGGGCGACGCTCGGCGTGGCGCTCGGCACCCTGGCGCTCAGCGTGATGCTGTGGATTTTCATTCCGAAAGGCTTCTTCCCGATTCAGGACAACGGCATTATTCAGGGCACGCTTCAGGCGCCGCAGACGGTCTCCTTCGCCAACATGGCGCAGCGCCAGCAGCAGGTGTCTGAGATCATCATGAAAGATCCGGCGGTGGAAAGCCTGACTGCCTACGTGGGCGTGGATGGCACCAACCCGTCGCTCAACAGCGCGCGCCTGCAAATTAACCTTAAACCGCTTGATGACCGCGACGATCGCGTCAACGCGGTAATTGAGCGCCTGCAAAGCGCGGTGGCGCGCGTGCCGGGCATTGAGCTGTATCTGCAACCGATCCAGGATTTAACCATTGATACGCAGGTGAGCCGCACGCAGTACCAGTTTACGCTCCAGGCCACCTCGCTTGATGCACTCAGCACCTGGGTGCCGCAGCTGGTGGATAAGCTGAAAGCACTGCCGCAGGTTTCTGACGTCAGCAGCGACTGGCAGGATAAAGGGCTGGCGGCGTACGTGAACGTCAACCGCGACACCGCCAGCCGTCTGGGCATTACCATGTCCGACGTGGATAACGCCCTGTATAACGCCTTTGGTCAGCGACTGATCTCCACCATTTACACCCAGGCCAACCAGTATCGCGTGGTGCTGGAACATAACACCGAGAACACGCCCGGGCTTGCCGCGCTGGACTCGATACGCCTGACCAGCAAAGACGGCGGGATTGTGCCGCTCAGCGCCATTGCCAGCGTGGAAGAGCGCCACACCCCGCTGTCGATTAACCATCTCGATCAGTTCCCGTCCACCACCATTTCGTTCAACGTGCCGGACGGGTATTCCCTGGGCGAAGCGGTGGAGGCCATTCTGGGCGCGGAGAAAGAACTCAGCTTCCCGTCCGATATTCAAACCCAGTTCCAGGGCAGTACGCTGGCGTTCCAGGCCGCGCTGGGCAGCACCGTCTGGCTGATTGTCGCGGCGGTGGTGGCGATGTATATCGTGCTTGGCGTGCTGTATGAGAGTTTCATCCACCCGATCACCATCCTCTCCACCCTGCCGACGGCGGGCGTGGGGGCGCTGCTGGCGCTGATGCTGGCGGGGAGCGAACTGGACGTGATTGCGATAATTGGCATCATCCTGCTTATCGGCATCGTGAAGAAAAACGCCATCATGATGATCGACTTTGCGCTGGCCGCCGAGCGCGAGCAGGGTATGGCGCCGCGCGAGGCCATTTACCAGGCCTGTCTGCTGCGTTTTCGCCCGATCCTGATGACCACTCTCGCCGCCCTGCTGGGCGCGCTGCCCCTGATGCTGAGCACCGGCGTGGGGGCCGAACTGCGCCGTCCGCTGGGCATCGGCATGGTCGGCGGTCTGCTGGTGAGCCAGGTGCTGACGCTGTTTACCACGCCGGTTATCTACCTGCTGTTTGACCGTTTGGCCCTGTGGACAAAAAGCCGCTTCCCGAAACGTGAAGAGGAGGCGTAAGTGAAGTTTTTCGCCCTCTTCATTTACCGTCCGGTGGCGACGATTTTACTCTCCGTCGCTATCACCCTGTGCGGCGTGCTCGGCTTCCGGCTGCTGCCGGTGGCCCCGCTACCGCAGGTCGATTTCCCGGTGATCATGGTCAGCGCCTCGCTGCCGGGCGCATCGCCGGAAACCATGGCCTCATCGGTGGCGACGCCGCTTGAGCGATCGCTTGGGCGGATTGCCGGGGTTAACGAGATGACCTCCAGCAGTTCGCTGGGCAGCACGCGCATCATTCTGGAATTTAACTTCGACCGGGATATCAACGGTGCGGCGCGCGACGTGCAGGCTGCGATTAACGCCGCCCAAAGCCTGCTGCCGAGCGGCATGCCGAGCCGTCCAACCTACCGCAAGGCCAACCCGTCCGATGCGCCGATCATGATCCTGACGCTTACGTCAGAGACCTACTCCCAGGGCGAGCTGTACGATTTTGCCTCCACCCAGCTGGCGCAAACCATCGCCCAGATTGACGGCGTGGGCGACGTGGACGTCGGCGGCAGCTCCTTGCCCGCCGTGCGCGTGGGGCTGAATCCGCAGGCGCTGTTTAATCAGGGCGTGTCGCTGGACGACGTGCGATCCGCCATCAGCAACGCCAACGTGCGTAAGCCGCAGGGCGCGATTGAGGACAGCAGCCACCGCTGGCAAATCCAGACCAACGACGAGCTGAAAACCGCCGCCGAGTATCAGCCGTTGATTATTCACTACAACAACGGCGCGGCGGTGCGCCTGAGCGACGTCGCCAGCGTCACCGATTCGGTGCAGGACGTGCGTAACGCCGGGATGACCAATGCCAAACCGGCGATTTTGCTGATGATCCGCAAGCTGCCGGAAGCCAACATCATTCAGACGGTGAACAGCATCCGCGCGCGGCTGCCGGAGCTTCAGGAAACCATTCCGGCGGCCATCGATCTCCAGATTGCGCAGGACCGCTCCCCCACCATCCGCGCCTCGCTTGAAGAGGTAGAGCAAACGCTGATCATCTCCGTCGCGCTGGTAATTCTGGTGGTGTTCCTGTTCCTGCGCTCGGGGCGCGCCACGCTGATCCCGGCGGTAGCGGTCCCGGTATCGCTGATAGGCACCTTTGCCGCCATGTACCTGTGCGGGTTTAGCCTTAACAACCTGTCGCTGATGGCGCTGACGATTGCCACCGGGTTTGTGGTGGATGATGCCATCGTGGTGCTGGAGAATATCTCGCGTCATCTGGAAGCGGGCATGAAGCCGCTCCAGGCGGCGCTTCAGGGGACGCGCGAAGTGGGCTTCACGGTCCTGTCCATGAGCCTGTCGCTGGTGGCGGTGTTCCTGCCGCTGCTGCTGATGGGCGGCCTGCCGGGGCGACTGCTGCGCGAATTTGCCGTCACGCTCTCCGTCGCCATTGGTATCTCACTGGTGATTTCGCTGACGCTAACGCCGATGATGTGCGGCTGGATGCTAAAGCGCAGCCAACCACACTCACAGCCGCGCAGGAAAGGCTTTGGCCACGTCCTGATGGCGATGCAGTCCGGCTACGGCAAATCGCTGAAATGGGTGCTGAACCACACGCGTATTGTCGGGCTGGTGCTTATCGCCACCATCGGGCTCAACGTCTGGATGTATATCACCATCCCGAAAACCTTCTTCCCGGAGCAGGATACCGGCGTGCTGATGGGCGGTATTCAGGCAGACCAGAGCATTTCGTTCCAGGCGATGCGCGGCAAGCTTCAGGACTTTATGAAAATCATCCGGGAAGATCCGGCCGTAGACAACGTTACCGGCTTTACCGGCGGCTCGCGCGTTAACAGCGGGATGATGTTTATTACCCTTAAGCCGCGCGGTGAACGTCACGAAACGGCGCAGCAGATCATTGACCGCTTGCGGGTGAAGCTCGCCAAAGAGCCGGGGGCGAACCTGTTTTTGATGGCCGTTCAGGATATCCGCGTCGGCGGACGACAGGCTAACGCCAGCTATCAGTACACCCTGCTCTCGGATGACTTAGCCGCCCTGCGCGAGTGGGAGCCGAAGATCCGTAAAGCGCTGGCCGCGCTGCCGCAGCTGGCGGACGTGAACTCCGACAGCCAGAACAACGGCGCGGAGATGGCGCTCACCTACGATCGTGAAACTATGGCCCGCCTGGGCATTAACGTGGAGGCGGCCAACAGCCTGCTTAACAACGCCTTCGGGCAGCGTGAAGTCTCCACCATCTATCAGCCGATGAACCAGTACAAGGTGGTAATGGAAGTTGATCCGCGCTACACCCAGGACATCAGCGCGCTGGACAAGATGTTTGTGATCAATGATGACGGCAAGGCGATCCCGCTGTCGTACTTCGCCAGCTGGCAGCCGTCGAACGCGCCGCTGTCGGTGAACCACCAGGGGCTTTCCGCCGCCTCGACCGTGTCTTTTAACCTGCCAACCGGCTCGTCGCTGTCTGAGGCCAGTGACGCCATCAACCGCGCCATGACCCAGCTTGGGGTGCCCTCCTCCGTGCGCGGCAGCTTTGCCGGTACGGCGCAGGTGTTCCAGGACACCATGAACTCGCAGGTCATATTGATCCTGGCGGCCATTGCCACGGTTTATATCGTGCTGGGCGTGCTGTACGAAAGCTACGTGCACCCGTTGACCATTCTCTCCACGCTTCCCTCTGCGGGCGTGGGGGCGCTGCTGGCGCTGGAGCTGTTCGGTGCTCCATTCAGCCTCATCGCGCTCATTGGGATCATGCTATTAATAGGTATTGTGAAGAAAAACGCGATAATGATGGTTGACTTTGCCCTGGACGCCCAGCGCAACGGCAACCTGACGCCGGACGAGGCGATATTCCAGGCCTGTCTGCTGCGTTTTCGCCCGATCATGATGACTACGCTGGCCGCGCTGTTCGGCGCACTGCCGCTGGTCATATCCGGCGGTGACGGCTCTGAACTGCGCCAGCCGCTGGGGATCACGATCGTTGGCGGCCTGGTGATGAGCCAGCTGCTGACGCTCTACACCACGCCGGTAGTCTATCTGTTCTTTGACCGCCTGCGGCTGCGTTTTTCGCGTAAAAAGAGAACCACGGTGACCGAGTAAATGACCGACCTACCCAGTAACGTTCGCTGGCAATTGTGGATCGTCGCGTTCGGCTTCTTTATGCAGTCGCTGGACACGACCATCGTGAACACAGCCCTCCCCTCAATGGCGAAAAGCCTGGGGGAGAGCCCGCTGCACATGCATATGGTGATTGTCGCCTACGTGCTGACGGTCGCCGTGATGCTGCCCGCCAGCGGCTGGCTGGCGGATAAAGTCGGCGTACGGAACATCTTCTTCACCGCCATTGTGCTGTTTACCACCGGCTCGCTGTTTTGCGCCCAGGCCAATACCCTCGACCAGTTGGTGATGGCGCGCGTGCTACAGGGCGTCGGCGGTGCGATGATGGTGCCCGTCGGGCGGTTAACGGTGATGAAAATTGTTCCGCGCGCGCAGTATATGGCGGCGATGACCTTCGTCACCCTGCCCGGTCAGGTCGGCCCGCTGCTGGGCCCGGCGCTGGGCGGTATTCTGGTGGAGTATGCCTCCTGGCACTGGATCTTCCTGATCAACCTGCCGGTCGGTATTATCGGCGCGATTGCCACCCTGACACTGATGCCGAACTATAAAATGCAGACCCGGCGCTTTGATTTCTTTGGCTTCATCCTGCTGGCAGCTGGCATGGCGACGCTCACCCTGGCGCTCGACGGGCAAAAAGGGCTGGGGATCTCCTCCCTGTCGCTCGCCCTGCTGGTAGCGCTGGGTGTCACCGCCATTCTCTGGTATCTGTGGCATGCCAGAGGCAACGCTAACGCGCTGTTTAGCCTGAACCTGTTCAAGAATCCCACCTACCGTCTTGGTCTGTTCGGCAGCTTTGCCGGACGCATCGGCAGCGGCATGTTGCCGTTTATGACGCCGGTATTTTTACAGATTGGGATGGGCTTCTCGCCGTTCCATGCCGGGCTGATGATGATCCCGATGGTGCTCGGCAGCATGGGGATGAAGCGTATTGTGGTGCAGGTGGTAAACCGCTTTGGCTATCGCCGGGTGCTGGTGGCCGCCACGCTCGGGCTGGCGCTGGTTAGTCTGCTGTTTATGACCGTGGCGCTGCTGGGCTGGTACTACATCCTGCCGCTGGTGCTGTTCTGCCAGGGGATCATCAACTCCATGCGCTTCTCGTCGATGAACACCCTGACGCTGAAAGATCTGTCGGACGAACTGGCGAGCAGTGGTAACAGCCTGCTGTCGATGATCATGCAGCTCTCCATGAGCGTGGGGGTCACGGTCGCCGGATTGCTGCTCGGCATGTACGGTCAGCACCATCTCAGCGCCGACACCCCCGTCGCGCATCAGGTCTTTTTATACACCTACCTCAGCATGGCGGTAATTATCGCCCTGCCCGCTTTTATCTTTGCCAGAGTACCGAATGACACGACCAAAAACGTTGTGATCCGACGCGGCAAAAGGAGTGCACCATGAAATTCTGGCGTCCGGGGATCACCGGTAAGCTTTTTGTAGCGATTTTCGCCACCTGTATCGTCCTGCTGATTACCATGCACTGGGCGGTGCGGGTCAGCTTTGAGCGCGGCTTTATTGACTACATCAAGCACGGTAACGAACAGCGTTTACAGGGCTTAAGCGACGCGCTGGGGGAACAGTATAGCCTGCACGGTAACTGGCGTTTTCTGCGCAATAACGATCGTTTTATATTTCAAATTCTGCGCTCGCTGGAGCACGATAATGACGACGACCGTCCGGGGCCGGGCATGCCGCCGCACGGCTGGCGCACCCAGTTCTGGGTGATTGATCAGGAGATGCGCGTGCTCGTTGGCCCACGCTCGCCGGTACCGCCGGACGGTACAAAGCGCGCCATCACCTCGAACGGCGCCACGGTGGGCTGGGTTATTGCCTCGCCGGTCGAGCGGCTGACGCGCAACACCGACATCAACTTTGATCGCCAGCAGCGCCAGACCAGTTGGCTGATTGTCGCGCTTTCTACCCTGCTTGCGGCGCTCGCCACCTTCCCGCTGGCGCGCGGCCTGCTGGCGCCGGTTAAACGCCTGGTGGAAGGCACGCATAAGCTGGCGGCGGGTGATTTCTCGACCCGCGTGGACACCCGCAGTCAGGATGAACTGGGCAAGCTGGCGCAGGACTTCAACCAGCTCGCCAGCACGCTGGAGAAAAACCAGCAGATGCGCCGCGACTTTATGGCCGACATTTCGCACGAGCTGCGCACCCCACTGGCGGTGCTGCGCGGCGAGCTGGAGGCGATTCAGGACGGCTTGCGGCAGTTCACCCCCGAATCCGTGGCCTCGCTACAGGCGGAAGTCGGTACGCTGACCAAGCTGGTGGACGATCTGCATCAGCTTTCCATGTCCGATGAAGGCGCCCTGGCCTACCAGAAAGCCCCAATCGACGTGATCAATATCCTTGAAGTCGTGACCGGCGCGTTCCGCGAACGCTTCGCCAGCCGTGACCTGAAAATCAACCTCTCGCTGCCTGACAGCGCGGTGGTATTCGGTGACAGAGATCGCCTGATGCAGCTGTTCAATAATCTGCTGGAGAACAGCCTCCGCTACACCGACGGCGGCGGCGGGTTGCATATCTCCGGCAAGCAGGAAAACGGGCGCTTTGCCCTGACCTTTGCGGACTCCGCCCCTGGCGTGAAGGATGCGCAGCTGGAAAAACTGTTCGAGCGCTTCTATCGCACCGAAGGTTCGCGTAACCGCGCCAGCGGGGGCTCCGGCCTTGGGCTGGCGATTTGCGTAAACATTGTGGAGGCGCATGGTGGCACCATCCGCGCCGCCCATTCGCCTTTTGGCGGGGTTAGCATTACAGTAGAGTTACCTCTGGAACGGGATTTATCGAGGGAAGCATGACCGAGTTACCGATTGACGACAACACACCGCGTATTTTGATCGTGGAAGACGAGCCTAAACTTGGGCAACTGCTGATCGACTATTTACGTGCCGCGAGCTATGCGCCAACGCTTATCAGCCACGGCGACCAGGTGCTGCCCTACGTGCGCCAGACGCCGCCGGATCTGATCCTGCTGGATCTGATGCTGCCGGGTACTGACGGCCTGACCCTGTGCCGGGAAATTCGTCGTTTCTCCGATGTGCCCATCGTGATGGTGACGGCCAAAATCGAAGAGATCGACCGTCTGCTGGGGCTCGAAATCGGCGCTGACGATTACATCTGCAAGCCTTACAGCCCGCGGGAGGTGGTCGCTCGCGTGAAAACCATCCTCCGCCGCTGCAAGCCGCAGCGTGAATTGCAGGTGCTGGATGCACAAAGCCCGCTGATCGTCGACGAAAGCCGCTTCCAGGCGAGCTGGCGCAGCAAACTATTGGATCTCACCCCCGCAGAGTTCCGCCTGCTGAAAACCCTCTCCCACGAGCCGGGAAAAGTGTTTTCCCGCGAGCAGCTGCTCAACCATCTGTATGACGATTACCGCGTGGTGACCGACCGCACCATCGACAGCCACATCAAAAACCTGCGCCGCAAGCTGGAGGCGCTGGACGCCGACCAGTCGTTTATTCGCGCGGTGTACGGCGTGGGGTATCGCTGGGAAGCGGATGCGTGCAGGATTGCCTGACAACATTCTCCCCTCACCCTGCCCTCTCCCCAGGGGGCAGAGGGTGTTTTAGTCCCCTCTCCCCCCTGGGGAGAGGGTTAGGGTGAGGGGTCCGGGCTTTACCTCCCCGCCCCGCAGCGCTACAATGCCCGCCCTTAAAGTGGGGGATCTCCCCTTACCGCTGCACCTGGTGCACGCGGATCTGACCTGTCATCAGAACGAGAACAAACATGTTTAAACCGGAACTCCTTTCCCCGGCGGGAACGCTGCAAAATATGCGTTACGCTTTCGCCTATGGCGCCGACGCCGTCTACGCGGGCCAGCCGCGCTATTCGCTGCGCGTGCGTAACAACGAATTCAACCACGAGAATCTTCAGCTCGGCATCAACGAAGCGCATGCCCTGGGCAAAAAATTCTACGTGGTGGTGAACATCGCGCCGCACAACGCCAAGCTGAAAACATTCATTCGTGACCTGAAGCCGGTCGTGGAGATGGGGCCGGACGCGCTGATCATGTCAGACCCGGGTTTAATCATGCTGGTTCGGGAGAACTTCCCGGAGATGGACATTCACCTCTCGGTGCAGGCTAACGCCGTCAACTGGGCAACGGTGAAATTCTGGAAACAGATGGGGCTGACCCGCGTCATTCTGTCTCGCGAGCTGTCCCTAGAAGAGATCGAAGAGATCCGCACCCAGGTGCCGGATATGGAAATCGAAATCTTCGTCCACGGCGCGCTGTGCATGGCCTACTCCGGCCGCTGCCTGCTCTCTGGCTACATCAACAAGCGTGACCCGAACCAGGGCACCTGCACCAACGCCTGCCGCTGGGAATATAACGTTCAGGAAGGCAAAGAGGATGACATCGGTAACATCGTGCATAAACACGAGCCGATCCCGGTCACCAACGTTGAGCCAACGCTGGGTATCGGCGCGCCTACCGACAGCGTGTTTATGATCGAAGAAGCCAAACGTCCGGGTGAGTACATGACCGCCTTCGAAGACGAGCACGGCACCTACATCATGAACTCGAAGGATCTGCGCGCCATCGCGCACGTGGAGCGTTTAACCCAGATGGGCGTGCACTCCCTGAAAATCGAAGGCCGCACCAAGTCCTATTACTACTGCGCTCGTACCGCGCAGGTGTATCGCAAAGCCATCGACGATGCCGCCGCCGGTAAACCGTTCGACACCAGCCTGCTGGAAACGCTGGAAGGCCTGGCGCATCGCGGTTATACCGAAGGTTTCCTGCGTCGACATACCCACGACGACTACCAGAACTACGAGCATGGCTATTCGATTTCCGAACGCCAGCAGTTTGTAGGCGACTTCACCGGCGAGCGTAAAGGCCCGCTGGCCGCCGTCGCCGTAAAAAACAAATTCACTAAAGGCGACAGCCTGGAGCTGATGACACCGCAGGGCAACATGAACTTCCGCCTGGAGCATCTGGAAAACAAAAAAGGTGAGGCGATTGAGGTCGCACCTGGCGACGGCCATGTGGTCTGGCTGCCGGTTCCTGAAGAAGTAGAGCTGGAGTTTGCGCTGCTGATGCGCAATTTTGAAGGTGAAAATACCCGAAATCCGCACGGCAAATAGTCAATCAACGGGATTTTTTCACGCTGGGATAATTCTTAGAATCGGATCACATACCGCTTCGTTCAATACGGGTATTATCCCCCCGCTGAAAAACATAACCCATAAATGCTAGCTGTACCAGGAACCACCTCCTTAGCCTGCGTAATCTCCCTTACGCGGGCTTATTTTTTTGTTAACTCCTGAAATTTTTCCCCCTGATAAATATGGCGTTGCATTGACCCGGGAAAGGTTTGTGTCAGCATTAGGCGTATCATCTAAGCAAATCGAACGAACAAAGGAGCCTAATCACATTTTTTAATGGATTTGAGAGGGATGAACACTATTCGGAACATTCCTAATTTTAAGTGTTAACAGGACCTTTACTCTTGATTTATTAACAATCAATGCTTCACACGGACGGAGAGATGAAGTGACATTCACAGGACAACTTTCAAAAGATCTTCCAGATTACGAACTCGCACGCAGTCTTGGTCTTGCCTCTGGCGGCGATATAAATTTCACAGCACTTGCAGGTCAACTGGACTGCAGCAGAAATTTTAGCCAGGCCGGGATTATCTACTCAGACGGTACACGTCAGTGGCTAGTACGGCCATCAAGAAGGATTGCGACACCAAACGAAAGCTCGGTTAGTCATGTAGTCATAACCAAAGTAAATGCCTCACAAGTTAACCCCGTTCACGCAACAACGGCTACGATTCAGTCCCCTTCCCTGGCGACTGAAATTGGTTCAACGGCAATTTCCTGCGGAGCCGCAATTCTTACTGTTGTACTTGCGGCAGGGGCCGGTATGGCTATACCTCTCACTGCAGGGTCTTCCGGTGCTATAGCCGCTGTGATTTTAGCAGGTGGTGTAGCAACTGGAATTCAATGTGCAAATGGGCTTGGCCGACTATCGTTGATTGCTATGAATCACGATGACTACGTTGCGTGGATGGACTCCCAGGAGTGGTATACAGCAACCAACACAGCCCTGGATGCGATTTCTCTTGCCGGGGCTGCTGCGGGTTTAAAAAGCGCTGCATTAACATATCGCCTTCTTAACCGTTCATCGTCTGAGAGTTTGCTCTCCTTATTACAAAAAATGAGCCGGGCCGACCGTACGCGATTAACAGAGGAGATTATTCGTATCCGCAATCCCGGCATCTCGAATTCAGGTGTAAAAGCAGCAATGAAGGCAGGCGTGTATCCCAAACGTTATCCGTCAGAAGCGTTGCAGTTGCTCTTACAGCGTGAGTTGCTGAATACCATTTCAAATTCTTCTGCCTTCGTTGGAAGTGCCATCTCAGGAAATATCAGAAATCCACAGAATGTTGCACAAACGGGTAAATACATTTTTGGTTTAATTCAGTCTTTTTCATTTACAGGAAGTTATTGACCCGTCCATGATGAAATACATTAAAGATAGCCTTGCATTAAGTGCTTTGGTTAAAAGTAAAATGGCGACCGATGATCCCAACCAGCTTGAAACATTAAAAGAACAGTTAAAAGATCGGTTCGGCGTTCCTGTGGGCGTCCATATGACAGGAATTCCTTTGGCAGTGAGCACGTTACTGGCTATTTTTTGCTACGCCATGCTGCAAGTGTCCCTCTGGTTGTTGCTGTTTCGCTGGCTCGGCTTACCCGAATTTAAGGTTATGATGGGAGTATTCATTGCAGCGATTGTGTATTGTCTGGTAGTGATGAGCACGATGTTTCTGACTACACGAGGTTCTTTACCTGGATACAAACTGCATATTTTCGTCATTACGCTGACAGGCATAATGAGCATCATTTATTTCATCTGGACGGGGATTTCGCTTTTATTCGGCCCTGTTGAGAACTACACACCGCAAATAACCTCTTTGCTGGGGCTGGGATGTTTCTTTCTGAACATTATGTGGATGAATTCATCGATTTTTTACCGCTCCATTGCGCTAACGCTACATAATCGGGTCTGGCGTAAGCAGCTCAAAATCGAGGCAAGGCCAATGTCACACCTCAAACGTTGACCACAATAGTCAATTGAGCGGCAGTAGTATGCACTGTAAGCGCTACGGGGTTCTTTAGTCGATTTCAAAGCCCTTACGCGGGCTTATTTTTTGCCTTTCATCCTGTTCTTACCCGCTTTTTCCCTCTCTGGGATACACTCTTTCTATAGTTAAAAAAGGGAGCAACCCGGATGGCAACCTATCCAGACAGTTTATTAATTCTTAACGGCAAGAGTGCAGGCAACGATCTGCTGCGCCAGGCGATTACCGAATTGCGTGAAGACGGAGCATGCATACACGTGCGGGTAACGTTTGAAAAAGGCGATGCGGCGCGCTACATCGACGAGGGCATCAGGTTAGGTGTTCAGACCATCATTTCCGGCGGCGGCGACGGAACGATCAACGAGATCGCCGGTGCGCTCATTGACCTCAAGGACGCAGCTCGCCCGGCGATGGGGATTTTACCGCTCGGTACCGCCAACGATTTTGCCACCAGCGCCGGTATTCCGGAGGATGTAGGCAAAGCGCTACAGCTGGCCATTCTCGGTAAGGCTACCGCCGTCGATATTGCTCAGGTGAATGAAAAAACCTGCTTTATCAATATGGCGACCGGCGGTTTCGGCACCCGCATTACCAGCGAAACGCCGGAAAAACTGAAGGCCGCGCTGGGCGGCGTTTCGTATCTCATCCATGGTCTGATGCGCATGGACACGCTCAGGCCCGACAGCTGTGAGATCCAAGGTGAAAACTTCCACTGGCAGGGCGACGCGCTGGTGATTGGTATCGGCAACGGGCGGCAGGCGGGGGGCGGTCAGCAGCTTTGCCCGGAAGCATTGATCAACGACGGTCAATTACAGCTGCGTATTTTTACCGGCGACGGGCTGCTGCCTGCGCTGTTTACGACGCTGACGCAGCCAGAGGAGAGCCCCAATATCATCGACGGCACATCCGCGTGGTTTGAGGTGATCGCCCCCCACGGCATGACCTTTAACCTTGACGGAGAGCCGCTCAGCGGCGAGCGATTCCGCATTGAGGTGTTGCCCGGGGCGTTGCAGTGCCGGTTGCCGCCGGACTGTCAGCTTTTGCGCTGATGTGTTGCCGGGTGGCGGCCCTCTTCCCGTATGCACTGAACAGTCCCCTCTCCCCGTTGGGGAGAGGGTTAGGGTGAGGGGAAAAGACTTAAGCGATCGTGACCTTACTGTCCAGATAGACGTCCTGAACCGCGTTGATCAGCTTCACGCCGTCGGCCATAGATTTTTTGAACGCCTTACGGCCGAGGATCAGCCCCATGCCGCCCGCGCGTTTGTTAATCACCGCCGTGCGCACCGCATCGGTCAGGTCGGTTTCACCGCCTGCCGCACCGCCGGAGTTAATCAGCCCGGCGCGGCCCATATAGCAGTTCGCCAGCTGGTAGCGCACCAGATCGATCGGGTTGTCGCTGGTCAGCTTGCTGTAGACGCGGTCGTCGGTATAGCCAAAGTTCACCGCTTTATAGCCGCCGTTATTCTCGGCCATTTTCTGCTTCACGATGTCCGCGCCGATGGTCGCCGCAAGGTGGTTTGCCTGACCGGTCAGATCCGCAGACACGTGGTAATCCACCCCGTCTTTTTTGAACGAGCCGTTACGCAGATAGGCCCACAGCACGGTTACCATGCCCAGCTCGTGGGCGCGCTCGAACGCCGCGGAGATCTCTTCTATCTGACGACGCGACTGTTCAGAACCGAAATAGATGGTTGCCCCGACCGCCACCGCACCCATATTGAACGCCTGCTCGACGCTGGCGTAGAGCGTCTGGTCGTATTCGGTTGGGTAGCTCAGGGTTTCGTTGTGGTTCAGCTTAACGAGGAACGGAATGCGGTGGGCATAGCGACGCGACACGGAGGCCAACACGCCGTAGGTGGAGGCCACGCAGTTACAGCCCGCCTCAATCGCCAGCTCGACGATATTTTTCGGATCAAAATAGAGCGGGTTCGCGGCAAACGATGCCCCCGCAGAGTGTTCAACGCCCTGGTCAACGGGCAGAATAGAGAGGTACCCGGTTCCGCCCAGGCGGCCGGTATTATAAAGCGTCTGCATGTTTCGCAGTACGGCAGGAGGACGGTTGTTGTCGACCATGACGCGGTCTACGTAATCATGGCCAGGCAGATAAAGCTGGTCGGCTGGAATGGTCATACAACGATGCTGTAAAAGGCTGTCGGCGTCTTTGCCAAGCAGCTGCGCAATATCAGTCATAGTGATGCTCCCGTATGTCCGACATGATGTCGGAGCGTGTGATCCAAGCCCACGTTTTTGCAGGCAGACTAAGCCTGGTACCGACTTAACCTATTTTCCACCATTTGCAACTTTTTTAAGCACAATCTGCTGGCTCGTTTCATGTACAACATTTTTGTTACACTGATCAAACAATCGCCTTAAAGGTATTTAAAAGGTATTATCACATGGTATGTTACATGCGTACCTCTGACATGCAGGATTAAAAAATGAAAACGAAAGTCCAACTGTCATTCATGATGTTTGTTGAATGGTTTATCTGGGGCGCGTGGTTTGTGCCGCTGTGGCTGTGGCTGAGCAAAAGCGGGTTTACCGCCGGGGAAATTGGCTGGTCCTATGCCTGTACCGCTATTGCCGCGATCCTCTCTCCTATCCTGGTCGGCTCGCTGACCGACCGTTTCTTCGCCGCTCAGAAAGTGCTGGCCGTGCTGATGTTCGCTGGCGCGATTCTGATGTATTTCGCAGCACAGCAAACCCAGTTCAGCACCTTCTTCCCGCTGTTGCTGGCCTACTCCCTGACCTATATGCCGACCATCGCGCTGACGAACAGCATCGCTTTTGCGAACGTCGATGACGTGGAGGCTGATTTCCCGCGCATCCGCGTGATGGGCACCATCGGCTGGATTGCCTCCGGCCTGGCGTGCGGCTTCCTGCCGCAGATGATGGGCTATAGCGACATCTCTGACACCAATATCCCGCTGCTGATGACCGCTGCCAGCTCCCTTCTGCTCGGCGTCTTCGCACTTTTCCTGCCGAATACCCCGCCGAAGAGCACCGGCAAGCTGGATATCAAAGTGATGCTGGGGCTGGATGCGCTGATCCTGCTGCGCGATAAAAACTTCCTGGTGTTCTTCTTCTGCTCATTCCTGTTCGCCATGCCGCTGGCTTTCTACTACAT
The DNA here is from genome assembly GCF_013179605.1 of Enterobacter sp. CM29. NCBI lineage: Bacteria > Pseudomonadati > Pseudomonadota > Gammaproteobacteria > Enterobacterales > Enterobacteriaceae > Enterobacter > Enterobacter sp. CM29. The sequence goes on from NZ_JABMCU010000041.1 coordinate 22,949, forward strand.
CTTTGCCAACGGCTATCTCACCGAAGTGGGGATGAAAAACGCCACCGGCTGGATGACCCTCGGCCAGTTCTCTGAAATCTTCTTCATGCTCGCTCTGCCGTTCTTTACCAAACGCTTTGGTATTAAGAAGGTCTTGCTGCTGGGCCTGATCACCGCCGCCATTCGCTACGGCTTCTTTGTTTACGGCGGCGCCGAACAATACTTCACCTACGCCCTGCTGTTCCTCGGCATTCTGCTGCACGGCGTAAGCTATGACTTCTATTACGTCACCGCGTACATCTACGTGGATAAAAAAGCGCCCGTGCATATGCGCAACGCGGCGCAGGGCTTGATCACGCTGTGCTGTCAGGGCTTTGGTAGCCTGCTGGGTTACCGTCTCGGCGGCGTGATGATGGAAAAAATGTTCGCCTATAAAGAGCCGGTGAATGGGCTGACCTTCAACTGGGCCGGAATGTGGACGTTTGGTGCAATCATGATTGTAGTGATTGCCGTGCTGTTTATGCTGTTTTTCCGCGAATCGGATAAAGAGATCACCGCAATTGAGGTGGTTGATGGCGATACCGCGCTGACACGAGGGGAAGTTAAATGAAACAAGACCGTATTCTCGGTGCTCTTTACGGGCAGGCGTTAGGGGATGCGATGGGGATGCCGTCTGAACTGTGGCCGCGCAAGCGGGTGAAAGCGCACTTCGGCTGGATCGACCGTTTCTTACCCGGCCCGGCTGAGAATAATGCCGCCTGCTACTTTAATCAGGCCGAATTTACGGATGATACGTCGATGGCGCTGTGCCTGGCCGACGCGATTATCGAATGCGACGGGGAAATTAATCCTGACGTTATCGGTAAGCATATTCTGGACTGGGCGCTGGATTTTGACGCGTTCAATAAGAATGTGCTCGGCCCGACCTCCAAAATTGCCCTGAACGCCATCCGTGACGGCAAGCCGGTGAGCGAGCTGGAAAATAACGGCGTCACCAACGGGGCGGCGATGCGCGCCTCCCCGCTGGGATGCCTGCTACCGGCCACGCGTCTGGCACATTTTGTTGAACAGGTTGCGTTAGCCTCCAGCCCGACCCATAAATCGGATCTCGCCATCGCCGGTGCGGTGGTGATCGCGTGGGCGGTTTCACGCGCTATCGACGGCGAGCGCTGGCAGAACATCGCCGATGCCCTGCCGGGTATTGCCCGTGCGGCGCAGGAGGCGAACACCACCACTTTCAGCGCATCGCTTTCCGCTCGTATTGAGCTGGCCCTGAAAACCGTGCGCGAAGCCAACGGTACGGAGTCCGCCAGCGAGCAGATCTATCAGCTTATTGGCGCGGGCACGAGCACACTGGAGTCCGTTCCGGCGGCGATTGCGATGGTCGAACTCGCGGGCACCGATCCGAACCGCTGCGCGGTGTTATGCGCTAACCTGGGCGGTGATACTGACACTATCGGCGCGATGGCAACGGCCATCTGTGGCGCGCTGCACGGTGTACAGGCCATTGATCCGGCGCTTAAAAGCGAACTTGATGCCGTAAACCAGCTTGATTTCGGACGCTACTGCGAAAAACTGCTGCACTTCCGGGAGCAAAGGGAGGGCGTATGAGTGCTTTTGCCCGCCGTCTCGAAACCCTTCACGCTACGCGCCCCGTAACGGTGCTCGGCGCGGCGGTCATCGACGTGATTGCCGACGCCTACGCCCTGCCCTGGCGCGGGTGTGATATCGAGCTTAAGCAACAGGGAGTGAATATTGGCGGCTGCGCGCTGAATATCGCCATCGCCCTCAAGCGGCTCGGCATTGCAGCGCAAAACGCGCTTCCCGTTGGCCATGGCGTGTGGGCCGATATTATCCGTAATGCCATGGCGAAGCAGGATCTGCACAGCGCCGTGGAAGCGGAAACGGGCGATAACGGCTGGTGCCTGGCGCTGGTGGAGCCTGATGGTGAACGGACCTTCATGTCGTTTAGCGGTGTGGAGAATCAGTGGCAGCAACGCTGGCTGGATGGGTTGAGCGTGCCGGAGAAAAGCCTGATCTATTTGTCCGGCTACCAGCTGGCGTCGCCCAGCGGCGAGCTGCTGACGGCCTGGGTGGAACGTCTTCAGGTTGTGACGCTCTTTATCGATTTCGGTCCGCGCATCGCGGATATTCCCGACCCGCTGATGGCGCGGATTATGGCCCGTAAACCGGTTGTCTCGCTCAATCGGCAGGAGGCGGAACTTGCCGCCGAATGGCTTGGCGTGAACGTGGAACAGCTCGGCACTCAGTGGCAGCAACGGTTTGGCGCTGCGCTAATCGTACGCCATGATAAAGACGGGGCGGTCTGGTACGACGGTGACGCTTCCGGACACGTTCCGGCGTTTCCTGCTACCGTGGTCGATACCATCGGCGCCGGTGACAGCCATGCGGGAGGTACCCTTGCCGGGCTGGCTGCGGGATGGTCACTGCCAGAGTCGGTGCAGCTTGGCAATGCCGTGGCCGCCTGGGTAGTCAGCCATCGCGGTGGAGACTGCGCCCCCACGCGCGAGGCCCTACTCCTCGCACACAAAGACGTATAGGTCGCTGCGGCAGTAGCTGATGCTGTACTCAATTGGCC
>NZ_JABMCU010000042.1:0-25163 GCF_013179605.1 Enterobacter sp. CM29
GTAATTGACGGCGGGTTCAATCTGAACCAGAGTAGCTCACTTTGTTACTCAACAATGCTCCCAATTGGGGAGCTACGTAAGAACGGTTACACTCTCCCATCAATCGTAATGGGTTTGAGGAGTAATCATTTTCGTTTATAAAATAATTGGAGCTCTGGTCTCATGCAGAACCAAAGAATCCGTATCCGCCTTAAAGCGTTTGATCATCGTCTGATCGATCAATCAACCGCGGAAATCGTCGAGACTGCTAAGCGCACTGGTGCGCAAGTCCGTGGTCCGATCCCGCTGCCGACCCGCAAAGAGCGCTTTACCGTTCTGATCTCTCCGCACGTTAACAAAGATGCGCGTGATCAGTACGAGATCCGCACTCACAAGCGTCTGGTTGACATCGTTGAGCCAACTGAGAAAACCGTTGATGCTCTGATGCGTCTGGATCTGGCTGCCGGTGTAGACGTGCAGATCAGCCTGGGTTAATCAGGTCATCGAGCGATTGAGAGGTTGATACAATGATTGGTTTAGTCGGTAAAAAAGTGGGCATGACCCGCATCTTCACTGAAGATGGCGTTTCAATCCCAGTAACCGTAATCGAAGTTGAAGCAAACCGCGTTACCCAGGTTAAAGATCTGGCTAACGATGGCTACCGCGCTGTTCAGGTGACCACTGGTGCTAAAAAAGCTAACCGTGTAACCAAACCAGAAGCGGGTCACTTCGCTAAAGCTGGCGTAGAAGCTGGCCGTGGTCTGTGGGAATTCCGTCTTGCTGAAGGCGAAGAGTTCACCGTAGGTCAGGACATTAGCGTTGAGCTGTTTGCTGACGTTAAAAAAGTTGACGTAACCGGTACCTCTAAAGGTAAAGGTTTTGCTGGTACCGTTAAGCGCTGGAACTTCCGTACCCAGGACGCTACTCACGGTAACTCCTTGTCTCACCGCGTTCCGGGTTCTATCGGTCAGAACCAGACTCCGGGCAAAGTGTTCAAAGGCAAGAAAATGGCAGGTCAGCTGGGCAACGAACGTGTAACCGTTCAGAGCCTGGACGTAGTACGTGTTGACGCTGAGCGCAACCTGCTGCTGGTTAAAGGTGCGGTCCCGGGTGCAACCGGTAGCGACCTGATCGTTAAACCAGCTGTGAAGGCGTAAGGGGATAGCAATGGAATTAGTATTGAAAGACGCGCAGAGCGCGCTGACTGTTTCCGAAACTACCTTCGGTCGTGATTTCAACGAAGCGCTGGTTCACCAGGTTGTTGTTGCTTATGCAGCTGGTGCTCGTCAGGGTACTCGTGCTCAGAAGACTCGTGCTGAAGTAACTGGTTCAGGCAAAAAGCCATGGCGCCAGAAAGGTACCGGCCGTGCGCGTTCAGGTTCTATCAAGAGCCCGATCTGGCGTTCAGGTGGCGTGACCTTCGCTGCGCGTCCACAGGACCACAGTCAAAAAGTTAACAAAAAGATGTACCGCGGCGCGCTGAAAAGCATCCTGTCCGAACTGGTACGTCAGGATCGTCTGATCGTTGTCGAGAAGTTCTCTGTTGAAGCGCCTAAAACTAAGCTGCTGGCACAGAAACTGAAAGACATGGCTCTGGAAGATGTGCTGATCATCACCGGTGAGCTGGACGAGAACCTGTTCCTGGCCGCGCGTAACCTGCATAAGGTTGACGTACGCGACGCGACTGGTATCGACCCGGTTAGCCTGATCGCCTTCGACAAAGTCGTAATGACTGCTGATGCTGTTAAGCAAGTTGAGGAGATGCTGGCATGATTCGTGAAGAACGTCTGCTGAAGGTGCTGCGCGCACCGCACGTTTCTGAAAAAGCGTCTACTGCGATGGAAAAAACAAACACCATCGTTCTCAAAGTTGCTAAAGACGCGACCAAAGCAGAGATCAAAGCTGCTGTGCAGAAACTGTTTGAAGTCGAAGTCGAAGTCGTTAACACCCTGGTAGTTAAAGGGAAAGTTAAACGTCACGGACAGCGTATCGGTCGTCGTAGCGACTGGAAAAAAGCTTACGTCACCCTGAAAGAAGGCCAGAACCTGGACTTCGTTGGCGGCGCTGAGTAAGTCGGAGGAGTAATACAATGGCAGTTGTTAAATGTAAACCGACATCTCCGGGTCGTCGCCACGTAGTTAAAGTGGTTAACCCTGAGCTGCACAAGGGCAAACCTTTTGCTCCGTTGCTGGAAAAAAACAGCAAATCCGGTGGTCGTAACAACAATGGCCGTATCACCACTCGTCACATCGGTGGTGGCCACAAGCAGGCTTATCGTATTGTTGACTTCAAACGCAACAAAGACGGTATCCCAGCAGTTGTTGAGCGTCTTGAGTACGATCCGAACCGTTCCGCGAACATCGCGCTGGTTCTGTACAAAGATGGCGAACGCCGTTACATCCTGGCCCCTAAAGGCCTGAAAGCTGGCGACCAGATTCAGTCTGGCGTTGATGCTGCAATCAAAGCAGGCAACACCCTGCCGATGCGCAATATCCCGGTTGGTTCTACCGTTCATAACGTAGAAATGAAACCAGGTAAAGGCGGTCAGCTGGCGCGTTCCGCGGGTACTTACGTTCAGATCGTTGCGCGTGACGGTGCTTATGTCACCCTGCGTCTGCGTTCTGGTGAAATGCGTAAAGTCGAAGCAGACTGCCGCGCTACTCTGGGCGAAGTTGGCAATGCTGAGCATATGCTGCGCGTTCTGGGTAAAGCTGGTGCTGCACGCTGGCGTGGTGTTCGTCCTACCGTTCGCGGTACTGCGATGAACCCAGTCGATCACCCACATGGTGGTGGTGAAGGTCGTAACTTTGGTAAGCACCCGGTAACTCCGTGGGGCGTTCAGACCAAAGGTAAGAAGACCCGCAGCAACAAGCGTACTGATAAATTTATCGTACGTCGCCGTAGCAAATAATTTTAGAGGATAAGCCATGCCACGTTCTCTCAAGAAAGGTCCTTTTATTGACCTGCACTTGCTGAAGAAGGTAGAGAAAGCGGTGGAAAGCGGAGACAAGAAGCCCCTGCGCACTTGGTCCCGTCGTTCAACGATCTTTCCTAACATGATCGGTTTGACCATCGCTGTCCATAATGGTCGTCAGCACGTTCCAGTCTTTGTTACCGACGAAATGGTTGGTCACAAACTGGGTGAATTCGCACCGACTCGTACTTATCGCGGCCACGCTGCTGATAAAAAAGCGAAGAAGAAATAAGGTAGGAGGAAGAGATGGAAACTTTAGCTCAACATCGCCATGCTCGTTCTTCTGCACAGAAGGTTCGCCTTGTTGCTGACCTGATTCGCGGTAAGAAAGTGTCGCAGGCCCTGGACATCCTGACCTATACCAACAAGAAAGCTGCGGTATTGGTCAAGAAAGTACTGGAATCTGCCATTGCTAACGCTGAACACAACGATGGCGCTGACATCGACGATCTGAAAGTCGCGAAAATTTTCGTAGATGAAGGCCCAAGCATGAAGCGCATTATGCCGCGTGCGAAAGGTCGTGCAGATCGCATCCTGAAGCGCACCAGCCATATTACTGTGGTTGTGTCCGATCGCTGAGACTCTGGAGACTAGCAATGGGTCAGAAAGTACATCCTAATGGTATTCGCCTGGGTATTGTAAAACCATGGAACTCTACCTGGTTTGCGAACACCAAAGAATTCGCTGACAACCTGGACAGCGATTTTAAAGTACGTCAGTACCTGACTAAGGAACTGGCTAAAGCGTCTGTATCTCGTATCGTTATCGAGCGTCCAGCTAAGAGCATCCGTGTGACTATTCACACTGCTCGCCCTGGCATCGTTATCGGTAAGAAAGGCGAAGACGTAGAAAAACTGCGCAAGGTCGTAGCGGATATCGCTGGCGTTCCTGCACAGATCAATATCGCTGAAGTTCGTAAGCCTGAACTGGACGCTAAATTGGTTGCTGACAGCATCACTTCTCAGCTGGAACGTCGTGTTATGTTCCGTCGTGCTATGAAGCGTGCTGTACAGAACGCAATGCGTCTGGGCGCTAAGGGTATCAAAGTTGAAGTTAGCGGCCGTCTGGGCGGCGCGGAAATCGCACGTACCGAATGGTACCGCGAAGGTCGCGTACCGCTGCACACTCTGCGTGCTGACATCGACTACAATACCTCTGAAGCGCACACCACTTACGGTGTAATCGGCGTTAAGGTATGGATCTTCAAAGGTGAGATCCTGGGTGGTATGGCTGCTGTTGAACAACCGGAAAAACCGGCTGCTCAACCTAAAAAGCAGCAGCGTAAAGGCCGTAAATAAGGAGCGTCGCTGATGTTACAACCAAAGCGTACAAAATTCCGTAAAGTGCACAAAGGCCGCAACCGTGGTCTGGCGCAGGGTACGGATGTTAGCTTCGGCACTTTCGGTCTGAAAGCTGTTGGCCGTGGTCGTCTGACTGCACGTCAGATCGAAGCAGCACGTCGTGCAATGACCCGTGCAGTTAAGCGTCAAGGTAAGATCTGGATCCGTGTATTCCCGGACAAACCGATCACCGAGAAGCCACTGGAAGTTCGTATGGGTAAAGGTAAAGGTAACGTGGAGTACTGGGTTGCCTTGATCCAACCGGGCAAAGTCCTTTATGAAATGGACGGTGTACCGGAAGAGCTGGCCCGTGAAGCCTTCGGCCTGGCAGCAGCGAAACTGCCTATCAAAACCACCTTTGTAACTAAGACGGTGATGTAATGAAAGCAAAAGAGCTGCGTGAAAAAAGCGTTGAAGAGCTGAACGCTGAGCTGCTGAACCTGCTGCGTGAGCAGTTCAACCTGCGTATGCAGGCTGCAAGTGGCCAGCTGCAACAGACTCACCTGCTGAAGCAAGTGCGTCGCAATGTTGCGCGCGTTAAGACTTTACTGACTCAGAAGGCGGGTGCGTAATGACCGATAAAATCCGTACTCTGCAAGGTCGTGTTGTTAGCGATAAAATGGAGAAATCCATTGTTGTAGCTATCGAACGTTTTGTGAAACACCCGATCTACGGTAAATTCATCAAGCGTACGACCAAACTGCACGTACATGACGAGAACAACGAATGTGGTATCGGCGACAAGGTTGAAATCCGTGAATGCCGTCCACTGTCCAAGACTAAGTCCTGGACGCTGGTTCGCGTTGTAGAGAAAGCGGTTCTGTAATAGAGTACGCATTCTCAATACGAATAAACGGCTCAGCAATGAGCCGTTTATTTTTTCTACCCATATTGCAGAAGCGGTGTTATAATGCCGCGCCCTCGATATGGGGCTTTTTAACGGCTCTGATTTTAGAGTCTCAGGTAGTAGTTGACATTAGCGGAGCACTAAAATGATCCAAGAACAGACTATGCTGAACGTCGCCGACAACTCCGGTGCACGTCGCGTAATGTGTATCAAGGTTCTGGGTGGCTCGCACCGTCGCTACGCAGGCGTAGGCGACATCATCAAGATCACCATCAAGGAAGCAATTCCACGTGGTAAGGTCAAAAAAGGTGATGTGCTGAAGGCGGTAGTGGTGCGCACCAAGAAGGGTGTTCGTCGCCCTGACGGTTCTGTCATTCGCTTCGATGGTAATGCATGCGTTATTTTAAACAATAACAGCGAGCAGCCTATCGGCACGCGTATCTTTGGGCCGGTAACTCGTGAACTTCGTACTGAGAAGTTCATGAAAATTATCTCTCTGGCACCAGAAGTACTCTAAGGAGCGAATCATGGCAGCGAAAATCCGTCGTGATGACGAAGTTATCGTGTTAACCGGTAAAGATAAAGGTAAACGCGGTAAAGTAAAAAATGTTCTGTCTTCCGGCAAACTCGTCGTTGAAGGTATCAACCTGGTTAAGAAACATCAGAAGCCGGTTCCGGCCCTGAACCAACCAGGCGGCATCGTTGAAAAAGAAGCTGCTATTCAGGTTTCTAACGTTGCAATCTTCAATGCGGCTACCGGTAAGGCTGACCGTGTAGGCTTTAGATTCGAAGACGGCAAAAAAGTCCGTTTCTTCAAGTCTAACAGCGAAACTATCAAGTAATTTGGAGTAGTACGATGGCGAAACTGCATGATTACTACAAAGACGAAGTAGTTAACAAACTCATGACTGAGTTTAGCTACAATTCTGTCATGCAAGTCCCTCGGGTCGAGAAGATCACCCTGAACATGGGTGTTGGTGAAGCGATCGCTGACAAGAAACTGCTGGATAACGCAGCAGCTGACCTGACAGCAATCTCCGGTCAAAAACCGCTGATCACCAAAGCACGCAAATCTGTTGCAGGCTTCAAAATCCGTCAGGGCTATCCGATCGGCTGTAAAGTAACTCTGCGTGGCGAACGCATGTGGGAGTTCCTTGAGCGCCTGATCACTATTGCTGTTCCACGTATCCGTGACTTCCGTGGCTTGTCCGCTAAGTCTTTCGACGGTCGTGGTAACTACAGCATGGGTGTCCGTGAGCAGATCATCTTCCCAGAAATCGACTACGATAAAGTCGACCGCGTGCGTGGTTTGGATATTACCATTACCACTACTGCGAAATCTGATGAAGAAGGCCGTGCTCTGCTGGCTGCCTTTGACTTCCCGTTCCGCAAGTAAGGTAGGGTTACTGAATGGCTAAGCAATCAATGAAAGCACGCGAAGTAAAGCGCGTAGCTTTAGCTGATAAATTCTTCGCTAAACGCGCTGAACTGAAAGCGATCATTTCTGATGTGAACGCTTCCGACGAAGATCGTTGGAATGCGGTTCTCAAGCTGCAGTCTCTGCCGCGTGATTCCAGCCCGTCTCGTCAGCGTAACCGCTGTCGTCAAACAGGTCGTCCACATGGTTATGTGGGCAAGTTTGGGTTGAGCCGTATCAAACTGCGTGAAGCCGCCATGCGCGGTGAAGTACCAGGCTTGAAAAAGGCTAGCTGGTAATTACCAATTGAATCACGGGAGTAAAGACAGATGAGCATGCAAGATCCGATCGCGGATATGCTGACCCGTATCCGTAACGGTCAGGCCGCGAACAAAGTTGCGGTCACCATGCCTTCCGCCAAGCTGAAAGTGGCAATTGCCAACGTGCTGAAGGAAGAAGGTTTTATCGAAGATTTTAAAGTTGAAGGCGACACCAAGCCGGAACTGGAACTTACTCTCAAGTATTTCCAGGGTAAAGCTGTTGTAGAAAGCATTCAGCGTGTCAGCCGCCCAGGCCTGCGCATCTATAAGAAAAAAGATGAGCTGCCAAAAGTAATGGCTGGTCTTGGTATCGCAGTTGTTTCTACCTCTAAAGGTGTTATGACTGATCGTGCAGCGCGCCAGGCTGGTCTTGGTGGCGAAATTATCTGCTACGTAGCCTAATCGGAGGAAAGAATGTCTCGTGTTGCTAAAGCACCGGTCGTTATTCCTGCCGGCGTTGATGTCAAAATCGACGGTCAGGTTATTACGATCAAAGGTAAAAACGGCGAGCTGACTCGTACCCTCAACAAAGCTGTTGAAGTTAAACATGCAGATAACGCTCTGACCTTCGGTCCACGTGATGGTTTCGTGGATGGATGGGCTCAGGCTGGTACCGCGCGTGCCCTGCTGAACTCAATGGTTGTTGGTGTTACCGAAGGCTTCACTAAAAAGCTTCAGCTGGTTGGTGTAGGTTATCGTGCAGCTATCAAAGGGAATGCAGTAGGCCTGTCTCTGGGCTTCTCACACCCTGTTGAGCATCCGCTGCCGGCCGGAATCACTGCAGAATGCCCGACTCAGACTGAAATCGTGCTGAAAGGCGCTGATAAACAGCTGATCGGTCAGGTTGCAGCAGATCTGCGCGCCTACCGTCGTCCTGAGCCTTATAAAGGCAAGGGTGTTCGTTACGCCGACGAAGTCGTGCGTACCAAAGAGGCTAAGAAGAAGTAAGGTAACACTATGGATAAGAAATCTGCTCGTATCCGTCGTGCGACCCGCGCACGCCGCAAGCTCAAAGAGCTGGGTGCAACTCGCCTGGTGGTACATCGTACCCCGCGTCATATTTACGCACAGGTAATTGCACCGAACGGTTCTGAAGTTCTGGTAGCTGCTTCTACTGTAGAAAAAGCTATCTCAGAACAATTGAAGTATACCGGTAACAAAGACGCCGCTGCAGCTGTAGGTAAAGCTGTTGCAGAACGCGCTCTGGAAAAAGGCATCAGCAATGTTTCCTTTGACCGTTCCGGGTTCCAATATCATGGTCGTGTCCAGGCACTGGCAGATGCTGCCCGTGAAGCTGGCCTTCAGTTCTAAGGTAGAGGTGTAAGATGGCTCACATCGAAAAACAGGCTGGCGAACTGCAGGAAAAGCTGATCGCGGTAAACCGCGTATCTAAAACCGTTAAAGGTGGTCGTATTTTCTCCTTCACAGCTCTGACTGTAGTGGGTGATGGTAACGGTCGCGTTGGTTTTGGTTACGGTAAAGCGCGTGAAGTTCCAGCAGCGATCCAGAAAGCGATGGAAAAAGCCCGTCGCAATATGATTAACGTCGCGCTGAACAACGGTACCCTGCAACACCCAGTTAAAGGTGTTCACACGGGTTCTCGTGTATTCATGCAGCCAGCTTCCGAAGGTACCGGTATCATCGCCGGTGGTGCAATGCGCGCCGTTCTGGAAGTTGCTGGAGTTCATAACGTTCTGGCTAAAGCATATGGTTCCACCAACCCGATCAACGTGGTTCGTGCAACTATTGATGGCCTGGAAAATATGAATTCTCCAGAAATGGTCGCTGCCAAGCGTGGTAAATCCGTTGAAGAAATTCTGGGGTAATTGACCATGGCAAAGACTATTAAAATCACTCAAACCCGCAGTGCAATCGGTCGTCTGCCGAAACACAAGGCAACGCTGCTTGGCCTGGGTCTGCGTCGTATTGGTCATACCGTTGAGCGCGAGGATACTCCTGCTGTTCGTGGTATGGTCAACGCGGTTTACTTCATGGTTAAAGTTGAGGAGTAAGAGATGCGTTTAAATACTCTGTCTCCGGCCGAAGGCTCTAAAAAGGCGGGTAAACGCCTGGGTCGTGGTATCGGTTCTGGCCTCGGCAAAACCGGTGGTCGTGGTCACAAAGGTCAGAACTCTCGTTCTGGCGGTGGCGTACGTCGCGGTTTCGAGGGTGGCCAGATGCCACTGTACCGTCGTCTGCCGAAGTTCGGCTTCACCTCTCGCAAAGCAGCGATTACAGCGGAAATCCGTCTGTCTGACCTGGCGAAAGTTGAAGGCGGCGTTGTAGACCTGAATACGCTGAAAGCGGCTAACATTATCGGCATCCAGATCGAGTTCGCGAAAGTGATCCTGTCTGGTGAAGTTTCTACTCCGGTAACTGTTCGTGGCCTGCGTGTTACTAAAGGTGCTCGTGCTGCTATCGAAGCTGCTGGCGGTAAAATTGAGGAATAAGTAGCAGATGGCTAAGCAACCGGGATTAGATTTTCAAAGTGCCAAAGGTGGATTTGGCGAGCTGAAACGCAGACTGCTGTTTGTAATCGGCGCGCTGATTGTGTTCCGTATTGGCTCTTTTATTCCGATCCCTGGTATTGATGCCGCTGTACTTGCCAAACTGCTTGAGCAACAGCGAGGCACCATCATTGAAATGTTCAACATGTTCTCTGGTGGTGCTCTCAGCCGTGCTTCTATTTTCGCACTGGGTATTATGCCGTACATTTCGGCATCGATTATTATCCAGCTGCTGACGGTCGTTCATCCGGCCCTGGCAGAGTTGAAGAAAGAAGGGGAGTCTGGACGTCGTAAGATTAGCCAGTACACCCGTTACGGCACTCTGGTGCTGGCAATATTCCAGTCGATCGGTATTGCTACCGGTCTTCCGAATATGCCTGGTATGCAGGGCCTGGTATTAAACCCAGGCTTTGCATTCTATTTCACCGCTGTTGTAAGTCTGGTCACAGGGACCATGTTCCTGATGTGGCTCGGCGAACAGATTACTGAACGAGGTATCGGTAACGGTATCTCAATCATTATCTTCGCCGGTATCGTTGCGGGTCTCCCGCCGGCCATCGCCCATACTATCGAGCAAGCGCGTCAAGGCGACCTGCACTTCCTCCTGTTGCTGTTGGTTGCAGTATTAGTATTTGCAGTGACGTTCTTTGTTGTCTTCGTTGAACGTGGTCAACGCCGCATTGTGGTGAACTACGCTAAACGTCAGCAGGGTCGTCGTGTCTATGCTGCACAGAGCACACATTTACCGCTGAAAGTGAATATGGCGGGGGTTATCCCGGCTATCTTCGCTTCCAGTATTATTCTGTTCCCGGCAACCATCGCGTCATGGTTCGGGGGCGGTACTGGTTGGAACTGGCTGACAACAATTTCGCTGTATTTGCAGCCTGGGCAACCACTTTATGTGTTACTCTATGCGTCTGCGATCATCTTCTTCTGTTTCTTCTACACGGCGTTGGTCTTCAACCCGCGTGAAACAGCAGATAACCTGAAGAAGTCCGGTGCATTTGTACCAGGAATTCGTCCGGGAGAGCAAACGGCGAAGTATATCGATAAAGTAATGACTCGCCTGACTTTGGTTGGTGCGCTTTATATTACTTTTATCTGCCTGATCCCGGAGTTCATGCGTGATGCAATGAAAGTACCGTTCTACTTCGGTGGGACCTCACTGCTTATCGTTGTTGTCGTGATTATGGACTTTATGGCTCAAGTGCAAACTCTGATGATGTCCAGTCAGTATGAGTCTGCATTGAAGAAGGCGAACCTGAAAGGCTACGGCCGCTAAATGGTCGTCTGAGAAGTTACGGAGAGTAAAAATGAAAGTTCGTGCTTCCGTCAAGAAATTATGCCGTAACTGCAAAATCGTTAAGCGTGATGGTGTCATCCGTGTGATTTGCAGTGCCGAGCCGAAGCATAAACAGCGCCAAGGCTGATTATTTCGCATATTTTTCTTGCAAAGTTGGGTTGAGCTGGCTAGATTAGCCAGCCAATCTTTTGTATGTCTGTACGTTTCCATTTGAGTATCCTGAAAACGGGCTTTTCAGCATGGTGCGTACATATTAAATAGTAGGAGTGCATAGTGGCCCGTATAGCAGGCATTAACATTCCTGATCAGAAACATGCTGTGATCGCATTAACTTCGATCTACGGCGTCGGCAAGACCCGTTCCAAAGCCATTCTGGCTGCAGCGGGTATCGCTGAAGATGTTAAGATCAGTGAGCTGTCTGAAGAACAAATCGACACGCTGCGTGACGAAGTTGCCAAATTTGTCGTTGAAGGTGATCTGCGCCGTGAAATCAGCATGAGCATCAAGCGCCTGATGGATCTTGGTTGCTATCGCGGTTTGCGTCATCGTCGTGGTCTGCCAGTGCGCGGTCAGCGTACTAAGACCAACGCACGTACCCGTAAGGGTCCGCGCAAACCGATCAAGAAATAATCGGGGTGATTGAATAATGGCAAAGGCACCAGTTCGTGCACGTAAACGTGTAAGAAAACAAGTCTCTGACGGCGTGGCTCATATCCATGCTTCTTTCAACAACACCATCGTTACTATTACTGATCGTCAGGGTAACGCATTGGGTTGGGCAACAGCCGGTGGTTCCGGTTTCCGTGGTTCTCGCAAATCCACTCCGTTCGCAGCTCAGGTTGCAGCAGAGCGTTGCGCTGAAGCCGTAAAAGAATACGGCATCAAGAATCTGGAAGTTATGGTTAAAGGTCCGGGTCCGGGTCGTGAATCTACTGTTCGCGCTCTGAACGCCGCTGGTTTCCGCATCACGAATATTACTGATGTGACTCCGATCCCTCATAACGGTTGTCGTCCGCCGAAAAAACGTCGCGTATAACGCTCGTTTTTTAGGTTAGTTGGAGATAGAAAATGGCAAGATATTTGGGTCCTAAGCTCAAGCTGAGCCGTCGTGAGGGCACCGACTTATTCCTTAAGTCTGGCGTTCGCGCGATCGATACCAAGTGTAAAATTGAACAAGCTCCTGGCCAGCACGGTGCGCGTAAACCGCGTCTGTCTGACTATGGTGTGCAGTTGCGTGAAAAGCAAAAAGTTCGCCGTATCTACGGTGTGCTGGAGCGTCAGTTCCGTAACTACTATAAAGAAGCAGCACGTCTGAAAGGCAACACAGGTGAAAACCTGCTGGCTCTGCTGGAAGGTCGTCTGGACAACGTTGTATACCGTATGGGCTTCGGCGCGACTCGTGCTGAATCACGCCAGTTGGTTAGCCATAAAGCAATCATGGTAAACGGTCGTGTTGTTAACATCGCTTCTTATCAGGTTAAAGCGAATGACGTTGTTAGCATTCGTGAGAAAGCGAAAAAGCAATCTCGCGTGAAAGCCGCTCTGGAGCTGGCTGAGCAGCGTGAAAAGCCAACCTGGCTGGAAGTTGATGCTGGCAAGATGGAAGGTACGTTCAAGCGTCAGCCTGAGCGTTCTGATCTGTCTGCGGACATTAACGAACACCTGATCGTCGAGCTTTACTCCAAGTAAAGCTTAGTACCAAAGAGAGGACACAATGCAGGGTTCTGTGACAGAGTTTCTAAAACCGCGCCTGGTAGATATCGAGCAAGTGAGTTCGACGCACGCCAAGGTGACCCTTGAGCCTTTAGAGCGTGGCTTTGGCCATACTCTGGGTAACGCACTGCGCCGTATTCTGCTCTCATCGATGCCGGGTTGCGCGGTGACCGAGGTTGAGATTGATGGTGTACTTCATGAGTACAGCACCAAAGAAGGCGTTCAGGAAGATATCCTTGAAATCCTGCTCAACCTGAAAGGGCTGGCGGTGAGAGTTCAGGGTAAAGATGAAGTTATTCTTACTCTGAATAAATCTGGCATTGGCCCTGTGACTGCAGCCGACATCACCCACGACGGTGATGTTGAAATCGTCAAGCCGCAGCACGTGATCTGCCACCTGACCGATGAGAACGCAGCTATTAGCATGCGTATCAAAGTTCAGCGCGGTCGTGGTTATGTGCCGGCTTCTGCCCGAATTCATTCGGAAGAAGATGAGCGCCCAATCGGCCGTCTGCTGGTCGACGCATGCTACAGCCCTGTAGAGCGTATTGCCTACAATGTTGAAGCAGCGCGTGTAGAACAGCGTACCGACCTGGACAAGCTGGTCATCGAAATGGAAACCAATGGCACAATCGATCCTGAAGAGGCGATTCGTCGTGCGGCAACCATCCTGGCAGAACAACTGGAAGCTTTCGTTGACTTACGTGATGTACGTCAGCCGGAAGTGAAAGAAGAGAAACCAGAATTCGATCCGATCCTGCTGCGCCCTGTTGACGATCTGGAATTGACTGTCCGCTCTGCTAACTGCCTCAAGGCAGAAGCTATCCACTATATCGGTGATCTGGTACAGCGTACCGAGGTTGAGTTGCTGAAAACGCCGAACCTGGGTAAAAAATCTCTTACCGAGATTAAAGACGTGCTGGCTTCACGTGGTCTGTCTCTGGGCATGCGCCTGGAAAACTGGCCACCGGCAAGCATTGCTGACGAGTAACCGGATCACAGGTTAAGGTTTTACTGAGAAGGATAAGGTCATGCGCCATCGTAAGAGTGGTCGTCAACTGAACCGCAACAGCAGCCATCGCCAGGCTATGTTCCGCAACATGGCAGGTTCACTGGTTCGTCATGAAATCATCAAGACGACCCTGCCTAAAGCGAAAGAGCTGCGTCGCGTAGTTGAGCCGCTGATTACTCTTGCCAAGACTGACAGCGTTGCTAATCGTCGTCTGGCATTCGCCCGTACTCGTGATAACGAGATCGTGGCAAAACTGTTTAACGAACTGGGCCCGCGTTTCGCGAGCCGTGCCGGTGGTTACACTCGCATTCTGAAGTGTGGCTTCCGTGCAGGCGACAACGCGCCGATGGCATACATCGAGCTGGTTGATCGTTCAGAGAAAGCAGAAGCTGCTGCAGAGTAATCTGTAGTAACGTAAAAAAACCCGCCTCGGCGGGTTTTTTTATATCCGCAGAATCTCCACTTATCTACAATGTCTGTATCTTTTCTGCTCATCCCCTGGAGTTCATTATGTGGTTGCTCGATCAGTGGGCTGAACGCCATATTAGCGATGCCCAAAACAAAGGCGAGTTTGAAAATCTCCCCGGTAGCGGTGAGCCACTGGTGCTGGACGATGATTCACACATTCCCCCTGAATTACGAGCCGGTTATCGCTTACTGAAAAACGCAGGTTGTTTACCCCCTGAACTTCAGCAACGCAATGAAGCCGTCGAGCTTGCCGATCTGCTTAAAGGCATTCATAAGAATGACCCGCGGTACTCCGAAATCAGCCGTCGATTAGCGCTCATCGAAATAAAACTGCGCCAGACGGGAATGAATACTGACTTTTTGCATGGTGAGTACAGTGAAAGGTTAATGCAAAAAATAAACGAGGAGTAGCCATGTACCGCATAGGTGAACTTGCTAAGCTTGCTAACGTAACGCCGGATACTATCCGCTACTACGAAAAGCAGCAGATGATCGATCATGAGGTCAGAACAGAAGGTGGATTTCGCCTTTATACGGATAACGACCTGCAACGCCTTCGTTTTATCCGCTATGCCCGGCAACTCGGCTTCACGCTGGAGTCGATCCGTGAACTGCTGTCGATCCGTATCGATCCTGAACATCATACATGTCAGGAATCTAAAAGCATCGTTCAGGCCCGGCTGGATGAAGTTGAAGGACGAATTCAGGAGCTGCAGGCCATGCAACGATCTCTACAAAGGCTGAATGACGCGTGCTGCGGTACTGCTCACAGCAGTGTTTATTGCTCAATACTGGAAGCCCTTGAACAGGGCGCCAGTAGTGAAACTCAGGGTTGTTGATTTTTTATCAGCCACGGACTAGACTCCCGCCGACATTAACTATGCTCAGGAGAAATGATGAGCCGCTATCAGCATACTAAGGGACAAATTAAGGATAACGCCATTGAGGCATTGCTTCACGACCCGCTTTTTAGACAGCGTGTTGAGAAGAACAAGAAGGGAAAAGGGAGTTATTTGCGTAAAGGTAAACATGCACAACGTGGTAACTGGGAGGCCAGTGGCAAGCAAGCTAATCGCTTTTTTACCACTGGCCTTTCTGTTTCTCTCGCCTGATTAAACGCGGTTATTCTGCTCTTTTAACAGATCGCGAATTTCAGTCAGTAAGACTTCTTCTTTAGTTGGTGCTGGCGGGGCAGCAGCCGGTTCTTCTTTTTTACGGTTAAGTCTGTTGATAAGTTTGATCGCCATGAAAATGGCAAATGCCACGATCACGAAATCAAATACGTTCTGAATGAATACGCCGTAGTGCATTACAACCGCAGGGATATCGCCCTGAGCTTCCCGAAGGGTGAAGGCGAATTGTTTGAAATCAATGCCTCCAATCAACAGTCCTAACGGCGGCATAATAATGTCGGCGACTAATGATGAAACGATCTTACCGAACGC
Source organism: Enterobacter sp. CM29 (assembly GCF_013179605.1). Taxonomy (NCBI): domain Bacteria; kingdom Pseudomonadati; phylum Pseudomonadota; class Gammaproteobacteria; order Enterobacterales; family Enterobacteriaceae; genus Enterobacter; species Enterobacter sp. CM29. The sequence goes on from NZ_JABMCU010000042.1 coordinate 15,326, forward strand.
CGCACCAATAATGACACCCACAGCCAAATCCACCACATTCCCGCGCATCGCAAATTCGCGAAATTCTTTAATAAAACTCATTATGTTCTCCTTGTGCCAGCTGACGCCTATAAGTTTAACAAATGATTAGCTAATTGCCATTGGGGATAAATAATCGTTATGAAAAATAAAAGGCATGAAAATTAGAAGGTTAATATTTGGGTGCCCTCGTCTGAGCACCCAAATCATTACAGGAAGAACGGGCTTGGCTGGAATAAACGCTCGACGTCGGTAATAAATTTTTTATCGGTCAGGAACATAATAACGTGGTCACCCTGCTCAATACGTAAATTATCATTGGCGATCATCACATCATTACCTCGCACTACTGCGCCGATAATGGTGCCTGGTGGAAGTTTAATTTCATCGATTGCGCGACCAACAACGCGTGACGTCGTTTCATCCCCGTGAGCGACGGCTTCAATGGCTTCAGCAACACCACGACGAAGAGATGACACGCCGACAATATCCGCTTTACGCACATGGCTTAGCAGGGCAGAGATGGTGGCTTGCTGGGGTGAAATAGCAATATCAATTACGCTACCCTGTACCAGATCGACATAAGCCTTACGCTGGATAAGCACCATAACTTTTTTCGCCCCCATACGTTTAGCGAGCATGGCGGACATAATATTCGCTTCGTCGTCGTTGGTGACGGCAATAAAAAGATCAACCTGATCGATATGCTCTTCGGCCAGCAATTCCTGATCCGAAGCATCGCCATAAAACACGATGGTATTCTGAAGTTTTTCAGCCAGCTCTGACGCGCGTTGTTGATCCCGTTCGATCAGCTTCACGCTGTAGTCTTTTTCCAGCCGTCTCGCCAGACCTGCGCCAATATTACCGCCGCCAACCAGCATAATACGTTTATACGGTTTTTCGAGACGCTGTAGTTCACTCATCACCGCACGGATATGCTGAGAAGCCGCAATAAAGAAGACTTCATCCCCGGCTTCTACAATGGTGGAACCTTGCGGACGAATAGGTCTGTCGTGACGGAAAATCGCCGCAACACGCGTATCGATATGTGGCATATGCTCGCGCATTGTCGACAGGGCATTACCAATCAGCGGGCCCCCGTAATAAGCCTTCACGACCGCCAGGCTTACTTTCCCTTCAGCAAAGTTCACAACCTGCAACGCGCCCGGGTACTCAATCAGACGATAAATACTGTCGATAACCAGCTGTTCAGGCGCAATAAGATGGTCGATGGGTACCGCTTCGGAATTAAACAGCTTCTCCGCATCCCGGACATAGTCCGGAGAACGAATGCGGGCGATGCGGTTTGGGGTGTTGAAAAGCGAGTAGGCCACCTGACATGCAACCATGTTGGTTTCATCAGAACTGGTTACTGCAACCAGCATGTCGGCATCGTCCGCGCCCGCTTCCCGAAGCACACGTGGATGAGAGCCGTGCCCCTGAACAACGCGGAGGTCGAACTTGTCCTGCAAAACGCGCAGGCGATCGCCATTGGTATCCACAATGGTGATATCGTTGTTTTCGCCCACGAGATTTTCCGCCAGCGTTCCGCCAACTTGCCCTGCGCCCAGAATGATAATTTTCATCTTTTGTGACCTGTTCTCAACATCACTCTTTGATTAGCTTAGCGTAAAAGAAGCCATCACCCTCTTCTGCGCCCGGCAGGTTTTGCAGACCCGGGTGCTCAGGCGTTCCCGTATCGTGCAGCGTAGCGTCCGGGGTGCGTTTCAGGAAAGCCGCAATTTGCTGACTGTTCTCTTCCGGGAGAACAGAGCAGGTTGCATACACCAGGGTTCCGCCGGGTTTGAGATGCGGCCAGATGGCATCCAGAATTTCGGATTGCAACTGGGCAAGCTCCTTGATATCACGATCGCGACGCAGCCATTTGATATCGGGATGACGACGAATCACGCCGGTTGCTGAGCAGGGGGCGTCCAGCAAAATGCGATCGAACCGGGTATCACCACACCAGTCAGCGGGTTTGCGTCCATCGCCTTGCTTAACCTGTGCTTTCATACCCAGACGCTTAAGGTTGTCATAGACGCGTGAAAGGCGCTGCTCATCAACATCCACGGCCATCACGCTGGCCTGCGGAGCCACTTCCAGAATGTGCGTTGTTTTCCCCCCTGGCGCTGCACAGAGATCGAGGATCTGCTCCCCGTCTTTCGGCTCAAGCCAGGTCATGCAGCCCTGAGCAGATGCGTCCTGTACCGTTACCCAGCCCTCTTCAAAACCGGGTAATGCATGTACCGGTGCAGGGGAGGCTAAACGAACCGCATCAGGATAAGCAGCGTGTGTGAAGCCGCTCATTCCGGCCTCTTCCAGCAGGGCCAGCCATGCGTCGCGTGTATGATGGTTACGATTGACGCGTAACCACATCGGCGGACGTTGATTATTGGCATCCACAATGTCTTGCCATTGCTGTGGGTAGGCTTTTTTAAGGCGATTCAGCAGCCATTCAGGGTGAAGGAAGCGCGCTTCGCTTTGCGCAAATTCTGCCAGCAGTTCGTCCTGCTGACGCTGGAACTGACGCAGCACGCCGTTGATCAATCCTTTTAGCTGAGGACGTTTAATCGCAACGGCACCCTCCACTGTCTCGGCCAGCGCAGCATGAGGTGGAATGCGGGTATGAAGAAGCTGGTAGAAACCGACCATGATCAAATAATGCACGGTACGCTGCTTGCCGCTCATCGGGCGTGACATCAGCTTGTTAATCAACCACTCAAGCTGAGAGAGGGTGCGCAGCACGCCAAAGCACAGCTCCTGAAGCAGGGCTTTGTCTTTATCGGAAACCTTTTGTTGCAGTGGAGGCAGGACATTACTCAGTGACTGGCCCTGCTCGATAACCTGCTCAACGGCCTGAGCCGCCATAGTGCGTAGATTTTGTCTTTTCATAACCGTAAAAATAAAAATGCCCGGAAACACCGGGCCTTAAGAATAAATTTGTTCAGGCAAGGCGATTGCCAGGGATGAACCATTCACGACGAGAATTTAATAGATCCTGCGCGCTCATTGCCTTTTTACCGGCCGGTTGCAGCGATTCAAGATTCAGTATCCCTTCTCCGGTCGCAACCTGGATACCGTTTTTGCTGGCGTCGATAATCGTACCGGGCTCTGCCGATGCATTGCCGTTAATAACTGAAGCTTTCCAGACTTTCACTGGCTGCTCATCAATCATCAACCAGCTCATCGGCCATGGATTAAAGGCGCGGATGCAGCGTTCGAGTTGAGCTGCTGACAGGGACCAGTCGATCCGGGCTTCTTCTTTACTCAGTTTCTCAGCATAGGTCACCTGTGCCTCATCCTGCACTTCAGGTGTCGCTGTATTGTCAGCAAGCTGTTGCAGCGTCTCAATCAGCCCCTGCGGGCCGAGATCCGCCAGCTTGTCATACAGCGTGGCGCTGGTATCTTCTGCGGTGATGGGACACGCCAGTTTATACAGCATGTCGCCCGTGTCTAAACCTACGTCCATCTTCATGATTGTCACGCCAGTTTCAGCATCGCCTGCCCACAGAGCGCGCTGAATAGGGGCTGCACCACGCCAGCGTGGGAGCAAAGAACCATGAACGTTAACACAGCCCAGGCGGGGCATATCAAGTACCGCTTTCGGCAGAATGAGGCCGTAAGCCACAACTACCATCACGTCCGCGTTCAGGTCTGCCACTAACTTCTGGTTTTCCTCAGGTCGTAATGACGCAGGCTGGAAAACCGGTAAACCATGTGTTTCTGCCAGTACCTTAACCGGGCCAGGCATCAGTTTTTTACCGCGGCCAGCCGGACGGTCCGGCTGAGTAAATACGCCAACAATCTGATGGCCAGACGTTAACAGCGCGTCGAGATGACGCGCTGCAAAATCAGGGGTACCCGCGAAGATTATACGTAGTGATGTAGACACGTTATTCCTTGTATCCGGGGGCGTTAAGCGCGAGAACGCAAACGATCCAGTTTCTCAACTTTCTGACGAATACGCTGTTGCTTCAGAGGTGAGAGGTAATCGATAAACAGTTTACCGACCAGGTGATCCATCTCATGCTGAATGCAAATCGCCAGCAGATCGTCGGCTTCCAGCTCAAACGGATTGCCGTCACGATCCAGTGCGCGGATTTTAACTTTTTCGGCACGTGGCACCAAAGCGCGCTGTTCAGGGATAGACAGACAGCCTTCCTCAATACCTGTTTCGCCGCTTTTTTCCAGCAGCTCAGGGTTGATCAGCACCAGGCGCTCATCACGACTTTCAGAAACGTCGATCACAATAATACGTTTGTGAATGTCTACCTGGGTCGCGGCAAGGCCAATGCCTTCTTCAGCGTACATGGTATCGAACATATCATCGACGATACGCTGAATTTCTGCATTCACTTCTTTAACCGGTTCCGCGACGATGCGAAGGCGCTCGTCAGGAATATGTAACACTTGCAAAACTGCCATAAATTTCCAGAGTCGTGTTCAGGAGTTGATAAGAATATTACTTCTATTCTAGACAAATCCCCGGTCGATTGACAGCATCAGTGACCAATCGCAAAGATTGCTGAGGCTGCTTATGGCAGGGAAAAGGATGACGTCCACAGAGGTATGGTTACGGCTTATAAACATTGGGTCGTTATACGGTGATGCGATGCTGGAGATTGCGCAGAGGCTGCTTCGCCAGGCAACCGTCGATGCTGAAGCTGTCAACGCGTCAGGGCTTTCGCCCAAACATGCCGTAAAGTTTTTTTCGTTCAGCGAGAGTGAGCTTGAACGTAGTCTGGAATGGCTGGAACACGCCGACAACCACCTTCTCACGGCGGATGATCCTCGCTTCCCGCCATTGTTGCGTTCTATCCCTGATTTTCCCGGGGCGCTATTTGTGCGAGGCCGCGTTGACGTGCTTAATAGCATGCAGCTTGCGGTTGTGGGCAGCCGTGCGCCCTCGTGGTATGGCGAGCGTTGGGGGAAAATGCTGAGCGAACAGCTGTCCCAATGTGGCTTTACGATCACCAGTGGTCTGGCTTGCGGCATCGACGGTGTAGCACATCATGCGGCGTTGTCTGCAAAAGGGCGAAGTGTCGCCGTGCTTGGCAATGGTCTTTTTAGTCTCTATCCGCGTCGTCATCACATTCTGGCTGAGCAACTTATCGCTTCAGAGGGGACAATAGTGTCTGAGTTTTCACTCTCAACACCGCCCAGACCGGGTAACTTTCCACGGCGTAACCGGATCATCAGTGGGTTAAGCCAGGGTGTGCTGGTGGTCGAAGCTGCGATTCGGAGTGGATCGCTGGTTACCGCAAGGTGCGCACTGGAGCAGGGGCGTGAAGTTTTTGCGCTGCCCGGCCCGTTGGGGAACCCCGGCTGCGAAGGCCCTCACTGGCTGATAAAACAGGGGGCGACGCTGGTGACCTGCAAAGAAGATATCCTTGAAAATTTGCAGTATGGACTGCATTGGTTGCAGGATGATCTCCAAAAGCGACATATTTCATCGGATCAGGAGGCAGTAGCATTGCCATTTCCCAAGCTCCTGGCTAACGTAGGAGATGAGGTAACACCTGTTGACGTTGTCGCTGAACGTGCCGGCCAACCTGTGCCAGTAACGGTAGCACAGCTACTCGAACTGGAGTTAGCAGGGTGGATCGCAGCTGTACCCGGCGGCTATGTCCGATTAAGGAGGGCATGCCATGTTCGACGTACTGATGTATTTGTTTGAAACTTACATCCACAACGAAGCAGAAATGCAGGTGGATCAGGACAAATTAACACGGGATCTGACCGACGCAGGTTTTGAGCGGGAAGATATATATAATGCGTTGATGTGGCTGGATAAGTTGGCTGATTATCAGGACGGCCTCGCCGAACCGATGCAGCTTGCTTCTGACCCATTGTCTGTGCGCATCTATACAGCTGAAGAGTGTGAAAGGCTGGATGCCAGCTGCCGGGGATTCATTTTATTCCTCGAGCAGATTCAGGTGCTAAACCTCGAAACGAGAGAGATGGTGATAGAGCGCGTCATGGCGCTGGATACTGCTGAGTTTGAACTGGAAGATCTGAAATGGGTGATCCTGATGGTTCTGTTCAACATTCCAGGCTGTGAAAATGCCTATCAGCAAATGGAAGAATTACTCTTTGAAGTGAATGAAGGTATGCTGCATTAATTCTATGTGCAGCAACAAGAGTTGTTATGGCCAAATCAGCACTCTTCACGGTGCATAAAAACGAGCCCTGCCCACAGTGCGGGGCAGAACTTGTTATTCGGTCCGGGAAACACGGTCCGTTTCTCGGTTGTTCACACTATCCGGAATGTGATTATGTCCGTCCCCTGAAAAGCCAGGCGGATGGACATATCGTCAAAATTCTGGAGGGACAGCTTTGTCCTCTCTGTGGCGGTGAACTGGCGCTGCGGCAGGGGCGGTTCGGGATGTTTATCGGATGCAGCCGCTACCCGGAGTGTGAACATACGGAACAAATTGATAAGCCAGATGAAACGGCAATTGCCTGCCCTCAGTGCCAGCGTGGCCAATTGGTGCAGCGGCGCTCTCGTTATGGCAAGACCTTCCATTCGTGCGATCGCTATCCTGAATGCCAGTTCGTCATCAATTTCAAACCAGTAGCGGGCGTCTGCTCTCATTGCGATTATCCGTTACTTATAGAGAAGAAAACCGCGCAAGGCTTGAAACGCTTTTGCGCCAGTAAACAATGTGGAAAGCCGGTTTCGGCGGATCAAATCAGTGAATAATAACCTGCCATCAGGCTCCATCGCGCAGGCGGTGGAAATCCTGAAAAAAGAAGAAGTCATCGCCTATCCAACAGAAGCCGTTTTCGGGGTCGGGTGTGATCCTGACAGCGAAGTCGCCGTTAACCGTCTGCTGGCGCTAAAACAGCGGCCTGTCGAAAAAGGATTGATTTTGATCGCTGCGAACTACGAGCAGCTTAAGCCTTATATTGATGATTCCATGCTGACACCTGCACAGCGGGAAACCATTTTCTCTGCGTGGCCTGGTCCCGTGACGTTTGTTTTTCCTGCACAGCCGACAACGCCGCGCTGGTTAACCGGGCGTTTCGATTCACTCGCGGTACGTGTCACCGACCATCCGCTGGTGGTGGAGTTATGCCAGGCATTTGGTAAACCTCTGGTTTCAACCAGCGCCAACCTGACCGGGCTTCCCCCTTGTCGGACAACCGAAGAAGTTCTGGCGCAGTTCGGGAATGATTTCCCTGTTGCCGTGGGTGAAACCGGTGGTCGTCTTAACCCGTCAGAAATTCGCGATGCCTTGACCGGCGAACGTTTTCGCCAGGGATAATGTGATGGAAACCTATGCTGTTTTTGGTAACCCGATCGCGCACAGCAAGTCGCCTCTGATCCATCGGCTGTTTGCGGAGCAATTGCATATAGATCACCCGTATGGTCGGGTTCTTGCGCCTGTTGATGCATTTATACCGACGCTGAATAGCTTTTTTGATGCGGGTGGTAAAGGTGCGAACGTCACGGTGCCTTTTAAAGAAGAGGCTTTCGGGCGCGCGGATGAACTGACCGAACGTGCGTCGCTCGCTGGCGCCGTCAATACTCTTAAGCGGCTTGAAGATGGTCGCCTTCTGGGCGATAACACCGATGGGATTGGTTTACTCAGCGATCTGGAGCGATTGTCGTTTATTAAACCAGGCTTTCGGATCCTGCTGATCGGCGCGGGTGGCGCCTCGCGCGGCGTATTGCTTCCTCTTCTTTCGCTGGATTGTGCGGTGACAATCACCAACCGTACTTTCTCCAGAGCAGAAGAGCTGGCGGCGTTGTTCGCACACACAGGCAGCGTAGCTGCGGTAGCACCTGACGATCTCGCGCGTCACGAATTTGATCTTGTGATTAATGCCACCTCAAGCGGTATTAATGGAGAGATCCCGGCGATTCCTGCATCCCTGATTCATTCCCACATCTACGCCTATGACATGTTTTATCAAAAAGGGAAAACGCCTTTTCTGACCTGGTGCGAACAACAGGGGGCAAAACACGTGGCTGATGGTCTGGGAATGCTGGTGGGGCAGGCGGCTCATGCGGTGCTACTCTGGCATGGCGTGTTACCCGCTGTAGAACAGGTGATTGAAAAGCTGAAACAGGAACTGACGGCGTGAATCAGGCGATTCATTTTCCCGACAGAGAAATCTGGGATGAAAACAAGCAAGCGGTTTGTTTCCCGGTGCTGGTGCATGGAATGCAGCTCACCTGTGCGATTAAAGGGGAAACGTTGCTTCAGCGCTTTGGGGGGGCAGATCCGTTAGCGGTCTTTTGCGAAAATCGCTGGGACCTGGAAGAGGATGCCAGCGATTTGATCCGCGATCAGCAGGAAGACGATCAGGGTTGGGTCTGGTTATCCTGATCCAGATAGTCATTTTTCCATTTAACGTAATTGTTCGCTGAGTATTTCAATCCTTCGATCTCCGTCTCTTTTAGGGGGCGGATCTGTTTAACCGGGCTGCCTAAATAGAGATACCCACTTTCAAGACGCTTGTTTTGCGGAACAAGACTCCCTGCGCCAATCATTACGTCATCTTCTACAATGACGCCATCCAGCAAAATCGATCCCATCCCAACGAGAACCCTGTTACCGATCGTGCAGCCGTGGAGCATCACTTTATGGCCGACGGTAACATCTTCCCCAATAATGAGCGGGTTGCCTTCAGGGTTATAAGATGACTTATGAGTCACATGCAACACGCTGCCGTCCTGAATATTGGTGCGTGCACCGATTGCAACGTAGTTAACATCGCCCCGGATCGCGACAAGTGGCCAGATGCTGACATCATCGGCCATGCGAACATCACCAATGACCACGCTGCTGGCATCGATCATCACGCGATCGCCTTTTTGGGGGAACAGATGTTTATAAGGACGTAATACTGCAAACATATCTACCTCGATACAGATGAGCGTTATTAAAGAAGACTTTGATCGTATTCCTGGAGCGAGGCAAGGCAAAATGCGTCAATTTTTAAGCGGATCGGGTGGGTTTTCAGCGAAAAGCACGGAAAATCATCAGTTGGAAAAAAAGATCTAAAAAATACTTGTGCTAAAAACTGGGATCCCTATAATGCGCCTCCATCGACACGGCAGATGTGAATCACTTCACAGACTACCCGGTCGGTTGAAGAGAAAAATCCTGAAATAACGGGTTGACTCTGAAAGAGGAAAGCGTAATATACGCCACCTCGCGACAGAGCGCTGAAGCGCGTCGCAACTGCTCTTTAACAATTTATCAGACAATCTGTGTGGGCACTCAAAGTGACATGGATTCTTAACGTCCTCGGACGAAAAATGAATACCAAGTCTCTGAGTGAACATACGTAATTCATTACGAAGTTTAATTCACGAGCATCAAACTTAAATTGAAGAGTTTGATCATGGCTCAGATTGAACGCTGGCGGCAGGCCTAACACATGCAAGTCGAACGGTAACAGGAAGCAGCTTGCTGCTTCGCTGACGAGTGGCGGACGGGTGAGTAATGTCTGGGAAACTGCCTGATGGAGGGGGATAACTACTGGAAACGGTAGCTAATACCGCATAACGTCGCAAGACCAAAGAGGGGGACCTTCGGGCCTCTTGCCATCGGATGTGCCCAGATGGGATTAGCTAGTAGGTGGGGTAACGGCTCACCTAGGCGACGATCCCTAGCTGGTCTGAGAGGATGACCAGCCACACTGGAACTGAGACACGGTCCAGACTCCTACGGGAGGCAGCAGTGGGGAATATTGCACAATGGGCGCAAGCCTGATGCAGCCATGCCGCGTGTATGAAGAAGGCCTTCGGGTTGTAAAGTACTTTCAGCGGGGAGGAAGGCGACAGGGTTAATAACCCTGTCGA
>NZ_JABMCU010000043.1:0-25162 GCF_013179605.1 Enterobacter sp. CM29
GCCGATACCTGGTATCTCTACTGCGGGCCGATGGTCTTTATCTGCGCGGTTTCGCTGCTGACCCTGGTTAAAAACACCCTGAATGCCCGCCCGCTTCCGGTGCTGGGGTTTATCTCTCGCCACTCGCTGGGCATTTACGGTTTTCACGCGCTGGTGATCCACGCCCTGCGCACCCGCGGCGTTGAGCTTAAAAGCTGGCCGGTGCTGGATATTGTCTGGATATTTACCGTTACGCTGGTTGTCAGCCTGCTGCTCTCAATGCTGCTGCAACGCATCGATACACGCAGGTTTGTGAGCTAACCCGGTTGAAGGCTGGCAGGCCGGGTAAACGTTAGCGCCACCCGGCGCCTGTTTATGACATTAGCGGTAAAAGCTGCTGATAGATTTTGCGGAAAACGTCTCGTCTTTCAGCGTAGCGAGCATGATTTTTCGCATCAGGACGATGCTGCTGTTCAAGCGGCAGCTGGGGCAAAAGCTGGGGCAGTGGTTTATCCCGGTTCAGCGCAATTTGCGCCAGCCGTGCCGCACCGAGCGCCGGACCAACATCTCCCCCAGTACGATAGTCCAACTGCAACCCGCTGATATCGGAAAGCATTTGCCGCCAGTAGCTGCTTCGTGCCCCGCCGCCAATTAACGTAATGCTGGATGGCGTCAGGCCACAGTCATGCACGACATCCATGCCGTCCGCCAGCGCATAACCGACCCCTTCAAGCACCGCGCGCGCCAGCTCTGCCGGGCCGTGCTGATGGGTAAGGCCGAAGAAGACCCCTTTCGCTTCCGGGTTGTTATGCGGCGTCCGCTCGCCTGAAAGGTACGGTAAAAACCAGACCGCACCGGCAGTATCATCCGCCTGCTGTGCCGCTGCGATAAGCGCCGGGACGTCCGCCATTCCGGTCAGCTTTGCCGCCCAGTCGAGGCAGGATGCCGCGCTCAGCATCACCGACATCAAATGCCATTTACCCGGCAACGCGTGGCAAAAGCTGTGTACGGCGCTTTCAGGGTTACTACGATAGCCGTCACTGACGGCAAAATAGACGCCGGAAGTGCCGAGCGAGAGCATGGCCTGCCCTGTCCCCACCATCCCCACGCCGACCGCACCCGCCGCATTATCGCCGCCGCCGGCAACGACAGGTACGGCTGGCATATTCCAGCGTTCAGCAACAGAAGGCTGCAAAGCGCCCGTGATATCACTGCCTTCAAACAGCGCAGGCATATGATCGCGCGTCAGCTGGCAGGCATCCAGCATCGCTTCGCTCCAGTCCCGTTTCGCCACGTCGAGCCACATCGTGCCCGCGGCGTCAGACATGTCGCTGGCAAAATCCCCCGTCATGCGAAAACGCAGGTAGTCTTTCGGCAACAGAACCTTCGCCACCTGACGAAAAATCTCAGGCTCATGGCGCTGCACCCACAGGAGTTTTGGCGCGGTAAAACCGGGCATCATCAGGTTGCCCGTAATCTCGCGGGACGCAGGCACACGCTCCTCAAGGATCGCGCACTCTTCCGCACAGCGGCCATCGTTCCAGAGAATAGCCGGGCGCAGAACGCGATGCTGGCTATCCAGCAGCGTGGCGCCATGCATTTGCCCGGCAATGCCCAGCGCTTTCACGTCGCGCAGGCTGTACTGCTCACCTAAGGCTTTCATCGCGCGGTCCGTCGCCTGCCACCACTGCTCCGGATCTTGTTCCGACCAAAGTGGCTGCGGGCGTGAAACCTGCAACTTTTCAGTCTGCGTGGCTAACACATCGCCCTGCTCGCTTAACAGGATGGCTTTCACCCCCGACGTGCCAAGATCGATCCCGATATACATGTGGTGACTCCTTTGACAGAAATGCCCGGTGGCGCTGCGCTTACCGGGCCTGGATGCTGTTATTTATCGAACAGGTAGTGATTAACCAGGTTTTCCAGCAGTTCCTGATGGCCGCTCTGATGCTGCGGTGCCAACTGATGCTGTTCAGCGTACTTCGCGATATCCGCAAGCGATAACTGACCTTTCAAAATTTGCTGGCCCAGCTCACTGTTCCAGCCGCTGTAGCGCTTCGCCACGCGCTTATCCAGCTCACCGTCTTCAATCATACGGGCCGCCACCTTCAGCGCCAGCGCCATGGTGTCCATCGCGCCAATATGCCCGTAGAACAGATCGTATTTGTCGGTGCTCTGGCGACGCACTTTGGCGTCGAAGTTCAGGCCGCCGGTGGTGAAACCGCCCGCTTTGATGATTTCGTACATCACCAGCGCATTCTCTTCGACGCTGTTCGGGAACTGGTCGGTATCCCAGCCCAGCTGCGGATCGCCGCGGTTCGCATCCACCGATCCGAAGATGCCCAGCGCAATCGCAGAGGCGATTTCGTGATGGAACGAGTGGCCCGCCAGCGTGGCGTGGTTAGCCTCAATGTTCACTTTGATCTCTTTTTCCAGACCAAACTGCTTCAGGAAGCCATACACGGTGGCGACATCGTAGTCGTACTGATGCTTGGTTGGCTCCTGTGGTTTTGGCTCAATCAGCAGCGTACCGCGGAAGCCGATTTTGTGCTTGTGGTCCACAACCATCTGCATAAAGCGGCCAATCTGCTCACGCTCCTGGCGCAGGTCAGTATTCAGCAGCGTTTCATAGCCTTCACGACCGCCCCAGAGAACGTAGTTCTCACCGCCCAGCTGATGCGTGGCGTTCATCGCAGTCACCACCTGGGTTGCCGCCCAGCTGAAGACTTCCGGGTCCGGATTGGTTGCCGCGCCCGCGCCATAGCGAGGGTTGGTAAAGCAGTTAGCCGTACCCCAGAGCAGCTTCACGCCGCTTTGCTGCTGTTTTTCAGCCAGCACGTCGACCATCTGCGCAAAATTGTTCAGATACTCTTTCAGGGATGCCCCTTCCGGCGACACGTCCACATCGTGGAAACAGTAGTACGGTACGTTCAGCTTATGGAAGAACTCGAACGCGACGTCGGCTTTACGCTTCGCCAGCTCAATGGCCTCGCCCGGCTGTTGCCATGGGCGGTCAAAAGAGCCCACGCCGAACATATCGGCACCGTTCCAGCAGAAGGTGTGCCAGTAGCAGGCGGCAAAGCGCAAGTGATCTTCCATGCGCTTACCCAGCACCAGCTCATCCGGGTTGTAGTGACGAAATGCTAAAGGATTGGTCGTTTTCGTGCCTTCGAAACGAACGCGATCGAGTTGGTCGAAATAAGCTTGCATATTGAGCTCCATAATCAGGGTATGCGGCGTGGTCTTGCTTCTGGAGTAATAGTGAATAGACATTGGAGGTTGCTCAATTACGTTATTTCACACTGCTATTGAGAGAATGCGCAATTGTGCGCTGGCTCGCAAAATAATGTGCAGACAAACTATTTTTCGGCGCGCATTCCAGAATCAAATGTAATTAATAGGTTACGCTTTTTAAAATCCGATCGCGGTCATAAATTCAGAAATAAACCAAATATCGTAATGAGAAGATAAAAATCTGTAATTGCCAGCAGGCCTTTCCACGTTAAAAATTTGCTGCGTCTCAGCAGTGAATGTTTCTTTTATCTCAGCTACACATACCCCTACAAAAAGGCCTAATAATTATGAAGATAAAGAACCTGACCCTAACGCTCTGCACTACTCTCCTGCTTGCAAGCTTTGCCGGCCACGCCAAAGAGGTCAAAATCGGCATGGCGATTGATGACTTACGCCTGGAGCGCTGGCAAAAAGATCGCGATATCTTTGTTAAAAAAGCGGAATCTCTCGGTGCGGAGGTGTTCGTTCAGTCCGCTAACGGCAACGAAGAGACGCAAATGTCGCAAATTGAGAATATGATCAACCGTGGCGTCGATGTGCTGGTCATTATCCCGTATAACGGCCAGGTATTAAGCAACGTGGTGAAAGAAGCAAAACAGGAAGGCATAAAAGTCCTGGCTTATGACCGCATGATTAATAATGCGGATATTGATTATTATATTTCGTTCGACAATGAAAAGGTGGGTGAATTACAGGCTAAAAGCTTGATCGCAAAAGTGCCTCAAGGGAATTATTTCCTGATGGGCGGCTCGCCTGTGGATAACAACGCCAAACTGTTCCGTCAGGGACAAATGAAAGTGCTGAAGCCGTATATCGACGAGGGCAAAATTAAAGTCGTCGGCGATCAGTGGGCTGACGGCTGGTTACCGGAAAACGCGCTGAAAATTATGGAAAACGCGTTGACCGCAAATAACAACAAAATCGATGCAGTGGTGGCCTCTAACGACGCCACTGCGGGGGGCGCCATTCAGGCGCTGAGCGCGCAGGGTCTGGCCGGGAAAGTCGCTATTTCCGGACAGGACGCCGACCTTGCGGGTGTAAAACGCATTATCGCGGGTACCCAGACTATGACGGTCTATAAGCCCATTACCGAGCTTGCCAATACGGCCGCCGAAATTGCCGTTGAGCTGGGAAATGGCCAGCAACCTAAAGCAGACGCGACGTTAAATAACGGCCTGAAAGACGTGCCAGCTCGCCTGCTTACCCCTATCGAAGTCAACAAAGAGAATATTGACGCCACGGTGGTGAAAGACGGTTTCCATAAGAAGAGTGAACTGTAATCCAGCGCAGCCCCTGCCCGGCGGGGGCGCATCGACCTGCCCTGTTCATCTGTCGGGCTATGCGGAGCAGTTATGTCTTATTTACTTGAAATGAAAAGCATCACCAAAGCCTTCGGAGCGGTGAAAGCGGTCGACAACGTAAGCCTGCGGCTGAACCCCGGCGAAGTGATGTCGCTGTGCGGCGAAAACGGCTCGGGGAAATCCACGCTGATGAAGGTGCTGTGCGGGATCTATCCGCACGGCAGCTACGAGGGCGAAATCGTCTTTGCCGGTGAGGTGCTTCAGGCCACGCACATTCGTGATACCGAACGTAAAGGCATCGCTATCATTCACCAGGAGCTGGCGCTGGTGAAGCACCTTACCGTGCTGGAAAATATCTTTCTTGGGGTCGAACTCTCGCGCCACGGCGTACTGGATTACGACACCATGACGCTGCGCTGCGAAAAACTGCTGGCCCAGGTGAGTCTCGCTATCTCACCGCATACGCGCGTGGGCGACTTAGGTTTGGGCCAGCAGCAGCTGGTGGAGATCGCCAAGGCGCTAAATAAACAGGTACGCCTGCTGATCCTCGACGAGCCAACCGCCTCGCTCACCGAACAGGAAACCGCCGTTCTGCTCAATATCATCCGCGATCTGCAAAACCACGGTATCGCCTGCATCTATATTTCGCACAAGCTCAATGAGGTGAAAGCTATTTCCGACACCATCTGCGTCATCCGCGACGGGCAGCACATTGGCACGCGTGAAGCAGAAGGCATGAGCGAAGATGACATCATCACCATGATGGTGGGTCGCGAACTCACCGCACTGTATCCCAACGAACCACACACCATAGGCGAAGAACTCCTGCGCGTGGAAAACCTGACGGCGTGGCATCCCGTTAACCGCCACATCAAGCGCGTGGATAACCTCTCCTTCTCGCTGCACCGCGGCGAAATTCTCGGTATTGCGGGTTTAGTGGGTGCCGGAAGAACCGAGGCCGTGCAGTGTCTGTTTGGCGTCTGGCCGGGGCGCTGGGAAGGCAAAATTTATATCGACGGTCAGCCGGTAAAAATCGACAACTGCCAGCAGGCCATTGCCAAAGGCATTGCTATGGTGCCCGAAGACCGCAAAAAAGACGGCATCGTGCCGGTCATGGCGGTGGGAAAAAATATCACGCTGGCGGCGCTCAGCCAGTTTTCCGGCGCGCTGAGCAGCCTGGATGATGCCGCAGAACAGCAGTGTATTCTTCAGTCACTTGCCAGGCTCAAGGTGAAAACCTCCTCGCCGGAACTGGCGATAGGTCGCCTGAGCGGCGGCAACCAGCAGAAAGCGATTCTGGCGCGCTGCCTGTTGCTTAATCCGCGCATTTTAATTCTGGACGAACCCACGCGCGGGATCGATATCGGCGCGAAGTATGAAATCTACAAGCTGATCAACCAGCTTGTGCAGCAAGGGATTGCCGTCATTGTTATCTCGTCCGAATTGCCTGAAGTGCTGGGGCTGAGCGACCGCGTGCTGGTCATGCATGAAGGGAAACTCAAAGCCAACCTGAACAACCAGAACCTGACGCAAGAGCAGGTGATGGAAGCTGCCTTAAGGAGCGAACGCCATGTCGAAAAGCAACCCGTCTGATATCAAAGTCGCTGTTCCGACGCCCGGTGCGTTCGCAGGACTTAAATCGCTGAATCTGCAAGTTTTTGTAATGATTGCCGCCATTATCGTCATCATGTTGTTCTTTACCTGGATGACCGATGGCTCCTATTTGAGCGCACGTAACGTCTCTAACCTGCTGCGTCAGACCGCCATCACCGGGATCCTGGCGGTGGGGATGGTCTTTGTGATTATCTCAGCGGAAATTGACCTGTCGGTAGGGTCGATGATGGGTCTGCTCGGCGGCGTGGCGGCAATTTTTGACGTCTGGCTCGGCTGGCCGTTGCCGCTGACGATTGCGGTCACGCTGGTACTGGGTCTGCTGCTGGGTGCGTGGAACGGCTGGTGGGTGGCCTACCGTAAAGTCCCGTCGTTTATTGTCACCTTAGCAGGGATGCTGGCCTTCCGCGGTATTCTGATTGGGATCACCAACGGCACTACCGTATCCCCGACCAGCGCCTCGATGTCCCAGATTGGCCAAAGCTACCTCTCTGATGGCGTCGGTTTTACGATCGGTGTGGTTGGGCTGATGGCGTTTGTCGCGTGGCAATGGCGAGGACGCATGCGTCGCCAGGCGCTGGGGCTGGCCTCGCCTGCCTCAACCTCGGTTGTCGGCCGTCAGGCGCTTACTGCGGTGATTGTGCTGGGGGCCATCTGGCTGCTAAACGATTATCGCGGTGTCCCAACGCCCGTTCTGCTGCTGGCGCTGTTGCTGTTAGGTGGGATGTTTATGGCCACACGTACCGCATTCGGTCGCCGTATTTATGCTATCGGCGGCAATCTTGAAGCCGCGCGTTTATCTGGTATCAACGTCGAGCGCACCAAACTCGCCGTCTTTGCCATCAACGGCCTGATGGTAGCCATCGCGGGGCTGATCCTCAGCTCGCGACTGGGTGCGGGTTCCCCGTCTGCCGGTAATATTGCCGAGCTGGACGCCATCGCCGCCTGCGTGATTGGCGGGACCAGCCTCGCCGGAGGCATTGGCAGCGTGGCGGGGGCGGTGATGGGCGCATTTATTATGGCTTCGCTGGATAACGGGATGAGTATGATGGACGTGCCGACGTTTTGGCAGTATATCGTCAAAGGGGCCATTCTTTTGCTGGCAGTCTGGATGGACTCTGCCACCAAGCGGCGCGCCTGAGAACCGTATCGTGACTAATTTGGGAAAGTGAGCCATGTTTGAAAAGCGTCACCGCATTACGTTGTTATTCAATGCCAACAAAGCCTATGACCGTCAGGTGGTTGAGGGGGTTGGTGAATATTTGCAGGCGTCGCAATCCGAATGGGATATTTTCATCGAAGAAGATTTCCGTACCCGTCTGGAGAACATCAAAGACTGGCTGGGAGACGGGGTTATCGCTGACTTTGACGACCCCGTGATTGAACAGTTGCTGAGTGGTGTCGACGTACCTATCGTGGGCGTTGGCGGCTCTTACCATTCAGCGGAACATTACCCCCCCGTTCACTACATCGCCACGGATAACCATGCCCTGGTTGAGACCGCCTTCCTCCATTTAAAGGAGAAAGGCGTCCATCGTTTTGCGTTTTACGGATTGCCCGCCACCAGCGGAAAGCGCTGGGCGATGGAGCGTGAGTATGCCTTCTGCCAGCTGGTTGCCCAGGAGAAGTATCGCGGCGTCGTTTATCAGGGGCTGGAAACCGCGCCAGAAAACTGGCAGCACGCACAGAATCGCCTGGCTGACTGGCTGCAAACGCTGCCGCCCCAGACAGGGATTATCGCCGTGACGGACGCCCGCGCCCGCCACGTATTACAGGTGTGCGAACATTTGCATATTCCGGTGCCTGAAAAGCTGTGCGTGATTGGTATTGATAACGAAGAGCTTACACGCTATCTGTCGCGCGTGGCGCTCTCATCCGTGGCGCAGGGTACCCGTCAGATGGGCTATCAGGCCGCGAAGCTGCTGCACCGACTGTTAGACAACGAATCCCTGCCGCTCCAGCGTCTGCTGGTTCCGCCCGTTCGCGTGGTCGAGCGTCGCTCAACTGACTACCGTTCCCTAAACGATCCGGCCGTGATTCAGGCGATGCACTACATTCGCAATCATGCCTGCAAGGGGATTAAGGTCGATCAGGTGCTGGATTCGGTCGGCATTTCACGTTCGAATCTGGAGAAGCGGTTTAAAGAGGAAGTCGGTGAGACGATCCACGCCGTGATCCATGCGGAAAAGCTGGAGAAAGCGCGCAGTCTGCTGATCTCCACCTCGCTGTCGATCAACGAGATTTCACAGATGTGCGGCTATCCGTCGCTTCAGTATTTCTATTCGGTGTTCAGGAAAGAGTATGACACCACGCCGAAGGAGTACCGGGAACGGTACAGTGAAGTCCTGCTCTAGAAAAAAGAACGCCTTCCAGTGGAAGGCGTTTTTCATTACATATGTGCGGCAATCAGACGCTGGTTATCCTGGTACATGGAGAACAGGTAGTTGTTGTAGCGCTGTCCCTGGGTGGAATAACCTTTCAGCTTGTGGATCATCGCCGTGGCCGTCACTTCCTGATCCGCCTTACGCAGCTGCGCGCGTGACTTACGGAACGAAGAGTAGGCCGGGTGGGTGTTCAGATTCACCACATAGGCATTCACGGAATCTTTCACCGATTCAAACTGTGAATAGCCCTTCACCTTGCCGGGTGCATTAGTACAACGACCTTTTGCGCATTTCATGCCAAACAGATTGTTGTTGTTGCGCGCCAGCTTCGAGGTGCCCCAACCGCTTTCGGCGGCGGCCATTGTCGCGACCATACTGCCTGGAATAATGTCCACACGCTCTAACAGAGTGTTCCACGGCACACGACGCGTGTTCCCGCTCCACTTCACTTTATAGCGTTTGGCGATGTCTTTCAGGCGAGTGCGCTCAGACGGCGACCAGCGGCTATCGTACTGTTTGGCGATCAGCCAGTTACGATCCGCAGTAATCGCGGCATTTTGACTTTTAATGTAAGGCATTACCGTCCGGAGAAACGCTTTTTTCCTTGGTGTCCCGGAAGGGTATTTTCGCAAATCAGGAAGTGAACTACTCTTTGCACTATTGCGAGAATACTCTTGTTTACTGCTAACCTTACTGCTTGTCGTCTTTATTACGTGGGCTTTCTTACTCGTTGTATCCGTGTGCGTCTTTGCAAGCACCTCACCTGAAAATGCCATGGTGAGTAACATGAGTATCGCGGCCCCATATCGTCGAATGGGAGTCGATATCATTAGGTCTCCTGGTCGGATATAAGCATTCCAACACCTTATTTTCTTCAAAATTTGAGAGCGGAATCTCAAATCGTACCAAAAATAGTCTTCAAGAGCACGTCTATAAATAGTCCAATTCCGAAACTATGTCATCCGGAACATGCTCATTAAAGCACCAACACTGGAAAAATGTGCGCGATATCGCAGATAACTGCCTAATTTTGCGCGGGATCACTCATCCCTACGCGTCCTCCCGGCAGAAAGCCTCAGAGGAGGAGTTTTTCCCCTGAGCCGAATGGCACACTGGTCAAAAATGCCGCGACAGGAAAATGGAATGAAACGCACTGCATTAGCTGTTCTGATGTTACCCGCATTCGCGCATGCCGACTGGTCATCGCCGGGATTTGACGCATTCAACGCTGAAGGTACCGGCGTCTTTACCAGCCAGGCAACGCTTGCGAAGGGTACCCGTCCACTGACGTTGAGTCTTGACAACGCGTGCTGGCAGCCGACAAAGGCCATTAAGCTCAACGAGATGCTGTCGCTCAAACCGTGCGAAGGCACGCCACCGCAGTGGCGATTATTCCGTGACGGCGTTTATCAGATGCGTATTGATACGCGCTCTGGAACGCCGACGCTGATGCTGACGGTACAAAGTGCGGCGCCACAGCCTGTCGCAAACGTTACCCGCCAGTGCCCGAAGTGGGACGGCAAACCGCTCACGATCGACGTCGTTAACACGTTCCCGGAAGGCACGGTGGTGCGTGATTTTTACAGCAAACAGACCGCGACCGTTCAAAATGGCAAAGTGACTCTTCAGCCAGCCGCCAACAGCAATGGCCTGCTGCTGCTTGAGCGCGCCGAAACGGACAAACCCGCGCCGTTCAGCTGGCAAAACGCCACCGTCTATTTCGTGCTGACCGATCGCTTCGTGAATGGCGACCCCACCAACGACAACAGCTATGGCCGCCATAAAGATGGTATGCAGGAGATAGGTACTTTCCACGGCGGCGATCTGAAAGGGCTTACCAGCAAACTGGATTACCTTCAGCAACTGGGCGTGAATGCGCTCTGGATAAGCTCCCCGCTGGAGCAGATCCACGGCTGGGTTGGCGGCGGCACCAAAGGGGATTTCCCCCACTACGCGTATCACGGTTATTACACCCAGGACTGGACGAAACTCGACGCCAACATGGGCAACGAAGATGATTTACGCCAGCTTGTCGACGACGCGCACAGGCGCGGTATCCGCGTCCTGTTTGACGTTGTCATGAACCACGCGGGCTATGCGACGCTTGCAGATATGCAGCAATATCAGTTTGGCGCACTCTATTTACAGGGAGATGAGCTGAAAAAAACGCTCGGCGAACGCTGGACTGACTGGAAGCCAGGCGCGGGTCAAAGCTGGCACAGCTTCAACGATTACATCAACTTCAGTGACAAAGCCGCATGGGAAAAATGGTGGGGTAAAAAATGGATCCGTACCGATATCGGTGATTACGACAACCCGGGCTTTGACGACTTGACCATGTCCCTGGCCTTCCTGCCGGATCTGAAAACGGAATCAAAAACCCCGTCAGGTTTGCCGAACTTTTATCAACACAAGCCCGACACCAACGCGAAAGTGATGACGAATTTCACGCCGCGAGATTACCTGACCCACTGGCTTAGCCAGTGGGTACGTGACTACGGCATCGACGGTTTCCGGGTCGATACCGCCAAACACGTTGAGCATGAAGCCTGGCAGCAACTGAAAGACCAGGCCAGCCAGGCGCTGGCCGCGTGGAAGGCCGCCAACCCGGACAAAAAACTCGACGATGCGCCGTTCTGGATGACCGGTGAATCCTGGGGCCACGGCGTGATGCAGAGCGATTATTACCGCCACGGCTTCGATGCGATGATCAACTTTGACTATCAGGAGCAGGCGGCGAAATCAGTGGACTGTCTGGCAGATATGGATTTGACCTGGCAGCAAATGGCAGAAAAGCTGCAAAGTTTTAATGTGCTGAGCTATCTCTCCTCCCACGATACGCGTCTGTTCCGTGAAGGGGGCCAGCACGCCGCTGAGTTACTGCTGCTGGCGCCGGGAAGCGTGCAGATCTATTACGGCGATGAATCAGAGCGTCCATTAGGTCCGACGGGCTCCGATCCGCTACAGGGAACCCGTTCGGATATGAACTGGCAGGACGTCACGGGTAAACAGGCGTTAACTGTCGCCCACTGGCAGCTTCTGGGGCAGTTCCGCGCCCGTCATCCGGCTGTGGGTGAAGGCAAGCAAACAACGCTTTCAATGAAAGAAGGCTACGGCTTTGTGCGCGAGCACAAGGGCGATAAGGTGATGGTGGTGTGGGCGGGTAATCAGTAGAACAGCCCCCTCACCCTAACCCTCTCCCCAAAGGGGCAAGGGGATTGCACGGTGCGGTCTTTCACCCTCGCCCCTTTGGGGAGAGGGCCGGGGTGAGGGGACATTCATCAGAACGATTCACTGCAATAATCCCTCTCCACCATACAAAACAACAAATCCGACCACATCCGCCGATTTGCACCAACACGGTGCTGGCGTTATGGTTACTGCCTTTCATATTAAGCCCGACAGATCACCTGCTATGACGTTTTCACAATTCGGCGACAAATTTACCCGCCATTCAGGCATTACCCGCCTGATGGAGGACCTCAACGACGGGCTGCGCACCCCAGGCGCTATCATGCTTGGCGGTGGAAACCCGGCTCAAATTCCGGAGATGAACACCTACTTCCAGACGCTGCTGGCAGACATGCTGGAAAACGGTAAAGCAACCGATGCGCTATGTAATTACGACGGCCCTCAGGGTAAAACAGAACTACTGACGCTTCTGGCGACAATGCTGCGGGAAGCGCTGGGTTGGGATATCGAACCACAGAACATTGCACTGACAAACGGCAGTCAGAGCGCGTTTTTCTACTTATTCAATCTGTTCGCCGGACGCCGCGCCGACGGCACCACGAAAAAAGTGCTGTTCCCGCTGGCACCGGAGTATATCGGCTATGCCGATGCCGGCCTCGAAGAAGACCTGTTTGTTTCCGCACGTCCGAATATCGAGTTGTTGCCAGAGGGCCAGTTCAAATATCACGTCGATTTTGAACATCTGCATATCGGTGAAGAGACGGGCATGATCTGCGTATCTCGTCCCACCAACCCGACGGGGAACGTGATCACCGACGACGAGCTGATGAAGCTGGATGCGCTGGCGAATCAGCACGGCATCCCGCTGGTTATCGATAACGCCTATGGCGTACCGTTCCCGGGTATCATCTTCAGCGAAGCGCGTCCGCTGTGGAACCCGAACATCATCCTCTGCATGAGCCTCTCCAAGCTGGGCCTGCCGGGCAGCCGCTGCGGCATTATCATTGCTAACGAGAAAATCATCACCGCCATTACCAACATGAACGGCATTATCAGCCTTTCCCCTGGCGGCATCGGCCCGGCGATGATGTGCGAGATGATCAGGCGTAACGACCTGCTGCGCCTGTCAAATGAGGTGATCAAGCCGTTTTACTCTCAGCGCGTTCAGGAAACTATCGCCATCCTTCGCCGCTACTTACCGGAGGAACGCTGCCTGATCCATAAACCGGAAGGGGCAATTTTCCTGTGGCTGTGGTTTAAGGATCTGCCCATTACGACAGAGCTGCTTTATCAGCGTCTGAAAAAGCGTGGCGTGCTGATGGTGCCGGGGGATTACTTCTTCCCGGGACTGGATAAACCGTGGCCGCATACGCACCAGTGCATGCGCATGAACTACGTCCCGGACCCGGAAAAAATCGAAGCGGGTGTGAAAATTCTCGCCGAAGAGATTGAGAACGCCTGGCGCGAGGCCGGTTAATAAAACCTCAGGCCAGATTACGCAGCCGTTCCGCGCGTAGTCTGGCGGGTTCTATGCAGCGCAGCGCGTGGGTGGGACAGGCTTCGACGCAGGCGGGACCGCCCTCGCGAAGCATGCACAAATCACATTTCAGCGCCTGAACGCGATCTCCCACAACCCGAACCTGCATTGCCCCGAACGGGCACGCCACCATACAGCTTTTGCAGCCGATACAGCGAGCCTGCTCAACGAGCCAGGCTCCCGCAGCACGGTAAATGGCCCCCGTCGGGCAGACATTCGCGCAGGGCGCATCTTCACACTGATGGCAGCCCACGGCCGTGGTGAAGGTTCCCCCCTTAACCACGCGGATACGTGACGTAAACGCTTCTGGCGTGGCGCTGCTTTGATGCGACATCATGCACGCCACCTCACAGGTGCGGCACCCGATACATTTTTCAGGATCCGTCAGAATAAATCGGTTCATCAGTTATGCCTCGCGTGCATTAAAACCCGGTTCTGAGCACATCATACATAACGTCCGAGGCAGCGAAGGTGTGATGGGTCAAAGAGGATGCGCTCATCCGGAATTAATATGCTCTTTACAGTACCGCCGTTTCCAGACGGCGGGCGTTAACCCGGTATGTTTCGAGAATATTTGCCGGAAATAACCCACGTCATTAAAACCGCACCGGGTGGCCACTTCAGTTAATGAGGCCGCATCGTTCAGCAACAATTTTTCAGCGGCCCTGACGCGCTGGCGGTGTATTGCCTCCGTCAGGGTTAAATGAAACGTCCGGCGAAATACTCGCCCCAGGTAATCTGCGTTGCAGTGCAGCTCTTTCGCCAGCTGTGAAGTGGATATGGGCAAATGAAAGTGAGTGCGGATAAGTTGTTTGGCCTTCCACGCCATTGCTGCGCCCGCATCATCCGCTTTATCTTCATATCCCGGCGAGAGCGATATCTGCTGCAAAATTAACAGCAAAATTATCTCCAGCGCCTGGCTACGCTGTAATTTTTCCTGCTCGCTTAAAAACTGACGGAATAACGCAATAACATATTGCGGATCCCGCACGCTACAGTGTTGCTCAATCGACAATAGCGTCGCACCTGGCAACGCAGGCAAGCCTTCATCCACCTCAAAATGCAGCCAGTAAAATTTGAGATCGCCCGGAAAATCTTCCACGCCGACATGCCGCCGCTTCGGCCAAAGTAATAAACTCTCGCCGGCGTTTACCTCAAACAGCGTATTTTCCTCCTGGATCGTTAATGTCCCTTTTTCGACAAAGATTATCTCCCACGAAGATAATTTTCGTGCGGGATGACGACCCACGCCCCGGGAGATAAATAACCCGCCATTTTGAACCTTAATCGGAAGTGCTATGGATAATTCAAGCATGGATATTCAGTTTCCCGCTTTTATGGTGGCTAATATTGCGTTTATTGTTTGATTATTAATAAATATCAGCAGAACAGCTCGATCAAACTCACAGTTTTACCATCAGGTCGGAATCGTCATCTTTTTATACTTTTCCCTTCCCTTGTTGGACTGCCCGTTGAATGCAGAATAAATGGGGTACCTTGCACAAATACGATAAAAAATCGTTTATCGAGGAGTTACCCCATGACTTCCACACCGATTACAGACGCAGAAGTTGCAAAACAGGCAGCCGATGACCGGCTGTCAGTCCGCGAGAAAATTGGCTACGGCCTGGGCGACGCGGGCGGCACGGTAATTACCTGCCTGATCATGAACTTCCTGACCTTTTTCTATACCGATGTATTTGGCCTGACGCCCGCGCTGGTGGGCACGCTGTTTATTGCCCTTCGGGTATTTGACGCGATTTCCGATCCAGTGATGGGCGTGATTGCCGACCGCACGCAGAGCCGCTGGGGGCGTTTTCGTCCGTGGCAGCTGTGGGTCGCGCTTCCCATCGGGATCGTCGGCGTGCTGACCTTCACCGTCCCGGACGCCAGCATGGGCGTGAAAATCGCCTGGGCGTTCGGCACCTATTTGCTGTTGTCCGTAGGCTATACCGCCATCAACGTGCCGTATTGCGCGCTGATCAACACCATGACCACCCGCCACAACGAGGTAATATCCTGCCAGTCCTGGCGCTTCGTACTGTGCGGCGTGGCGGGCTTTCTGGTCTCCGTTGGCCTGCCGTGGCTGGTGTCAGAGCTGGGACAGGGCAATACCGCCCGGGGTTATCAGCTGGGCGTCGGCGTACTGTGCGCCATCGCTGTGGTGATGTTCTTGTGCTGCTTCTTCTGGGTGCGCGAGCGCGTCCCGCTTGCGCTGATGGGGAAATTCACCCTGCGCGAGCACCTGGCGGGCCTGCGTAAAAACGATCAGCTGCTGCTGATGCTGGTGATGTCGTTTCTGCTGATCAACGTCTTCAACATTCGCGGCGGCGGGTACATGTACTTCATCACCTACGTGCTTCAGGGCAGCACGGCGTACACCTCGCTGTTTTTCACCATGGTGACCTTTGCCGCCATTCTGGGCGCGGTGATCGTCAACCCGCTGTCGCGGCGGATTGATACCGTCAAACTCTACTACTACACCAACCTGGTGCTCGCTGCGCTTGCTATGGGAATGTGGTTCCTGCCAGGTGGCCCGGCGCACCAGACGCTCTGGCTTATCGTGATTTTAAGTAACGGCGTGATCCTGGGCTTCACCCTGCCGCTTCACTTCTCGCTAATGGCCTTTGCCGATGACTACGGCGAATGGAAAACCGGCGTGCGCTCCTCGGGGATGAATTTCGCCTTCAATCTATTTTTCATCAAGCTCGCGTGGGCATCCAGCGCCGGGATCATCAGCCTGGTGTTTATTGCCGTGGCCTATCAGCCAGGCGCGGGCAACCAGACACCCGCCTCATTGCAGGGCATCACCGCCATGGAGACGCTGCTCCCTGCCCTTTTCCACCTGCTGCTGGCGGTCGCTATCCGCTGGTGCAGGCTTAACAATCCCGTGATGTCGCGCATTGCCACCGATTTGCGCCAGCGTCATGTACAGTCCTGAGGAGAACGATATGACCAAAATGGAAGCCGACCTGCATCAGCTGAAAATCAACGACCCGTTTCTTGGTCAGTACCAACGGCTGGTCCGCGATGTGGTAATCCCCTACCAGTGGGATGCGCTTAACGATCGCGTGGCGGAGGCTGAACCCAGCCACGCCATCGCCAACTTCCGCATCGCGGCCGGTCTGGAACAGGGGGCGTTTTACGGGATGGTCTTTCAGGACAGCGACGTGGCGAAATGGCTCGAAGCCGTGGCGTGGTCGCTGTGCCAGAAGCCGGATGCTGAACTGGAAAAAACCGCCGACGAGGTGATCGAGCTGGTCGCAGCGGCGCAGTGTGAAGATGGCTATCTCAATACCTATTTCACGGTGAAAGCACCGGCCGAGCGCTGGACCAATCTGGCCGAGTGCCACGAACTGTACTGCGCCGGACATATGATTGAAGCGGGCGTGGCGTATTTCCAGGGAACCGGAAAGCGCCGCCTGCTGGACGTGGTGTGCAGGCTGGCGGATCATATCGACAGCGTGTTTGGCCCGGGCGAAAACCAGCTGCACGGCTATCCGGGCCACCCGGAAATCGAGCTGGCGCTGATGCGGCTGTACGACGTCACGCAGGAGCCACGCTATCTCAATCTGGTGAAATACTTTATTGAGGAACGCGGCACACAGCCTCACTTCTACGATATCGAATATGAGAAGCGCGGCAGAACGTCATACTGGAACACCTATGGCCCGGCGTGGATGGTCAAGGACAAAGCCTACAGCCAGGCGCATCAGCCCCTTGCCGAACAACAAACGGCCATCGGCCACGCCGTGCGTTTTGTCTATCTGATGGCGGGCATGGCGCATCTGGCGCGCCTGAACAACGACGAAGGGAAACGTCAGGATTGCCTGCGGCTGTGGAACAACATGGCACAGCGCCAGCTGTACATCACCGGCGGGATTGGCTCACAAAGCAGCGGCGAGGCATTCAGCAGCGATTACGATCTGCCCAACGATACGGTCTATGCCGAAAGCTGCGCCTCCATCGGCCTGATGATGTTTGCCCGCCGGATGCTGGAGATGGAGGCGGACGGCCACTACGCCGACGTGATGGAGCGCGCACTATACAACACGGTGCTGGGTGGCATGGCGCTGGACGGTAAGCATTTCTTTTATGTAAATCCGCTGGAAGTGCACCCGAAAACACTGGCCTTTAACCATATCTATGACCACGTGAAACCGGTGCGCCAGCGCTGGTTCGGCTGCGCCTGTTGCCCGCCGAATATTGCGCGCGTGCTGACCTCGCTGGGGCACTATATTTATACCGTTCGCCCGGACGCGCTGTTGATCAACCTGTACGTGGGGAACGACGTCGCCATTCCGGTGGGGGAACACACCCTCCAGCTGCGGATTAGCGGAAACTATCCGTGGCATGAGCAGGTGAAAATCGAGATAACCTCACCTGTTCCGGTGACTCACACGCTGGCCCTGAGGCTGCCGGACTGGTGTGCGGAACCGGCTGTTTCGCTCAATGGTCAAGCCATTACAGGCGAAGTCTCCCGTGGATATTTATACCTCAACCGCAGCTGGCAGGAAGGCGACACGCTGACGCTGACGTTACCGATGCCGGTCCGCCGCGTGTACGGAAACCCGCAGGTGCGCCAGCAGGCGGGGAAAGTCGCATTGCAGCGTGGGCCGCTGGTTTACTGCCTGGAAGAAGCCGATAACGGCGCAAATCTGCATAACCTTTCTTTGCCGCAAGACAGCGCGTTTCGGGTATTTGAAGGCAAAGGCATTTTCGCGCACAAGATGCTGATACAGGCGGAAGGGATCGGGTGTCAGGCGAAGGACACTGATGCCCTGTGGCAGTACGACCACTCGCCGGTAGAACGTCAGCCCCAGACGCTGACCTTTATTCCATGGTTCAGCTGGGCAAACCGGGGAGAAGGGGAAATGCGGATATGGGTGGATGAAGGCTGAATAACTGCGGCCTGTTGCCCTCACCCCAGCCCTCTCCCACGGGAGAGGGAGTAAAAAGTAGGCCGGGTAAGGCGAAGCCGCCACCCGGCTTTAACCCGGCTCAGGCCGCCCGGGACGGCCTGAGCCGGGAGATTAAAACAGCCCCAGCGGTTTATCGGAGTAGCTGACTAACAGACATTTCGTTTGCTGGTAGTGCTCCAGCATCATCTTATGGGTTTCGCGCCCGATGCCCGACTGTTTGTAGCCGCCAAACGCCGCATGAGCCGGATAGGCGTGATAGCAGTTTGTCCATACGCGTCCGGCCTGAATGCCGCGGCCCATTTTATAGGCAAGGTTACCGTTACGGCTCCAGACCCCCGCCCCCAGGCCATACTGCGTGTCGTTGGCGAGCTCCAGCGCCTCGTCCATGGTTTTAAACGTGGTGACGGCCAGCACCGGTCCAAAAATTTCCTCCTGGAAAACGCGCATGTTGTTCTTACCGAACAGGATAGTCGGCTCAAGGTAGTAGCCCTCCTGCAAATCGCCTCCCAGCACCTTACGACGACCGCCGGTCAACACATCGGCCCCCTCTTTTTTACCGATATCAATATAGTTGAGGATGGTTTCCAGCTGGCCATGCGATACCTGCGCCCCCATCTGGGTAACGTTATCCAGCGGATTACCGCTGCGAATCGACTCCACGCGCCGGATCGCCCGCTCCATAAAGCGCTCATAAATGGATTCCTGCACCAGCGCGCGGCTCGGACAGGTGCAGACTTCGCCCTGGTTAAACGCGAACAGCGCAAACCCTTCCAGCGCTTTGTCGAAGAAGGCGTCCTCTTCATCCATCACGTCGGCAAAGAAGATGTTCGGCGATTTCCCGCCCAACTCCAGGGTGACCGGAATGATGTTCTGGGTCGCGTACTGCATAATCTGCTGACCAACTTCCGTTGAGCCGGTAAACGCCACTTTGGCGATACGCTTTGAAGTAGCCAGATATTCGCCGATCTCTCCCCCGGCCCCGTTGACCACGTTAATGACCCCCGGCGGCAACAGGTCGCCAATTACCTCCATCAGCAGCAGTACCGAAAGCGGCGTTAAGCGTGCAGGTTTCAGCACAACGCAGTTACCCGCCGCCAGCGCGGGCGCCATTTTCCAGCTCGCCATCAGCAGCGGGAAGTTCCACGGAATAATTTGCCCCACCACGCCGAGCGGCTCGTGGAAGTGATACGCCACGGTATCTTTGTCAACTTCACTTATTCCCCCCTCCTGGGCACGGATGCAGGACGCAAAATAGCGGAAATGGTCGATCGCCAGCGGCACGTCCGCCGCCATGGTTTCGCGGATCGGCTTGCCGTTGTCCCACGTTTCTGCGGTCGCCAGCAGCTCCAGATTCTGCTCCATCCGATCGGCGATTTTGAACAAAATGGCCGCTCTGTCCTGAACGGACATTTGCCCCCACTTATCTTTCGCCTTATGCGCCGCATCCAGCGCTAAATCGATATCCCGTTTGCCCGAACTGGCAATTTCACACAGCGGCTGGCCGGTAACGGGCGTCAGGTTGGAATAGTATTCACCGTCGACGGGCGCCACCCAGTCGCCGCCGATAAAGTTGTCATAGCGGGGCTTCAGCTTAAGGGGAAAACCATACTCGCCAGGCTGGATACGCGATGAGGGAGGATTGTTTGTCATGACCGTCTCCTTGCTGTTGTTGTACAACAAGGGTAGTTCCGGCTGGTGATTTTCTCGCCAGCGGGTAGCGGGTTTACGAGCCGCATCACGGATTACCGTACTTTACGTTTCGTTTCTGCCGCCGCAGCCATACTTAATAGCTCAAGGGCTCATGAGGAACGATGCAATGCAGCTATTTATCGGCTTTGACGTGGGTGGAACCCACATCAAACACGGCGTAATTAATGAAAACGGCGAAGAACTGACATCCGATGAATATGATACGCCGGACGATGAAAGCACCTTCAAAGAGAAGTGGAAAGCGGTAGTGGATAAGTACTGCCAGGAGCACGAGATCGCCAGTATTGGCGTGAGTTTTCCAGGACATATCAATCACCATACCGGCGAAGCGGCCAAAGCCGGGGCGCTGGACTATCTTGACGGCGAAAACCTGTGCGAACTGTTCGCACAGCTGACCGATCTCCCCGTGACAATCGAAAACGATGCCAATTGCGCGGCGCTGGGCGAGCGCTGGCAGGGCGCGGGCAAGGACTATGAGCATTTCGTCTGCATCACCATCGGCACCGGCATCGGCGGCGGTATCGTCATGGAGGGCGATCTCTACCGCGGGTCGCACTACCGGGCGGGTGAGTTTGGCGTGCTACCCGTAGGCAATGAGGGCGAACCGATGCATGAAGTGGCGTCCGCCAGTGGCCTGATGAAAGCCTGCCGCCGCGCGCTGGCCGTGTCGGAAGATGAGATGCCTGATGGTGAGGAGCTGTTTAAACGCATGGACAGCGACGTGCATCTGCGCGAGGCCATTGAAGCGTGGGCGCATTGTCTGTCGCGCGGTATTTACAGCGTGATCTCTATGTTTGATCCGCAGGCGGTGCTGATTGGCGGCGGCATTAGTGAGCAGGAGAAAATCTATCTCCTGCTGGATAAATATTTACAGCGATTCGAGGAGTGGGAAGCGCTCCGGGTGCCCATCCTTCCCTGCGAGCTGGGTAACCAGGCGGGAAGGCTGGGCGCGGTCTGGCTGGCTAAGCAGAAGCAGGCGCGCAGCGCTTAACGCTTACGGAAATAACTGCGCGTCGCGTAGCACATGGTCATTGCCACGACGACGCGTAAACCCGATGCGGTTGAAATACTCCAGGATCTGAATCGCCAGTTTGCGTCCTACGTTCAGCCGATCGCGGAAGTCTGCGGCGCAGGTTGATCCGCGCGCCTGATCCAGCTCCCGGATCAGGTTCGCAAATGCCACGATCCGATCGTTGCGGTAATAACGATCTTTCACGATCGCCACAATCATCCCCTGCTGCGCCGCATGGCGCAGTACCTGACGCATCAGCTGCTCATCGGTATTGGTTTCACGCGCCAGATCGCGCACCCACCACGGTTCATCGCCAAACAGCGCCGCCACTTTTTGCCAGACCGCGTCCTGCTCAGCGGTAAAACCGGCCTTGTGCTCCGGCAGGTGCAGCCAGCCGTGATGACTTGCAATCACGCCGCTTTCACGCATGTTTTCAATCAGCAACAGCACCAGCGCGTCGTCTTCCATGGGCAACGCCATGCGCCGCAGACGTTCACGGCCCGGGCCGGGCTCATCCTGATGCTGTTCATGGTAGGTCGCCAGCGTGCTCAGCACTTTGCGCTGCCAGCGCGCCGCCACCGGCGCGTTCAGCAGGCTGTTGCCGGCCTGAATAAAACCTGGCTCCTGCGTCAGAAGACGCAATCCTTCGCTGCTGAGCTGGCGCGCCCAGGCGAACGCCGCCAGATCCACCGCACCACGCTCAAGGTGGATATCTAACGCAGACTTATCATCGCGGGCCTGGGCCAGTGCGGCCAGCCACTGTAAATACTCGGGCTTACGCTTGCCGCGACGGGGCGGATCCAGCATGACCACGCGCGCGCCCGCCAGCGTTTCCCGCGCCGAAATATCGCGCAGAACCAGGCGGTCGTTATCCGCCAGCCAGAGCGGGGAGTCGAACACCAGTTCGGCGAGATCGTTTTCCAGCAGCGACACGCGTCCGGTGATGTGGCTGGCCGCGTGGTGGATATGCAGCGGCTGCCACTGGGTCAGCGGGGTATGGGTCTGGAGAGAAACGATGATCC
The DNA here is from genome assembly GCF_013179605.1 of Enterobacter sp. CM29. Classification (NCBI taxonomy): domain Bacteria; kingdom Pseudomonadati; phylum Pseudomonadota; class Gammaproteobacteria; order Enterobacterales; family Enterobacteriaceae; genus Enterobacter; species Enterobacter sp. CM29. Next base: position 21,965 of record NZ_JABMCU010000043.1, read on the forward strand.
GTTCAGAAGGCTCCGGCGGCGCGTCGGCCAGCAGCCAGTCGCCGCGGTTAAGCTGGTCTTTTTCGGCATCACCGGCAATATTCAGCGCGATACGCTGCCCGGCGTGGGCCTGTTCCACCGGCTGGTTTTGCGCGTGAAGCCCGCGTACGCGCATCGGTTTGTTCACGCCCGTCAGCCACAGGGTATCGCCCACGTTCACTTCGCCACTCAGCGCGGTACCGGTCACCACCAGCCCAGCCCCTTTCACGGTAAATGCCCTGTCGATCGCCAGACGGAAGCGGTGATGGCTGGCATGTTCACGAGACGGGATCTGCTGCAAATGGTCGCGAAGAGCGTCGATACCGCGGCCTTCTGTCGCCACGGTGACAAACAGTGCGGCATCCCTAAAACCGTATTCATCGAGCGTCGCAAGCACCTCTTCACGCACCTCGTCGATACGCGCCTCATCCACACGGTCCGCTTTGGTGAGGGCGACGGTCAACTGCGGGTTTCCCGTCAGCTGGAGGATCGCCAGATGCTCGCGCGTTTGCGCCATCACCCCGTCATCGCACGCGACCACCAGCAGGGCGTGATCGATCCCGCCCACGCCCGCGAGCATATTGGAAAGAAACTTCTCGTGGCCGGGCACGTCGATAAAGCCCAGCACGCGACCGTCGGGCTGCGGCCAGTAGGCGTAACCCAGGTCAATGGTCATGCCGCGCTTTTTCTCTTCCGGCAGGCGATCGGCATTCACGCCCGTAATGGCCTGCAATAACGTGGTTTTGCCGTGGTCAACATGACCGGCGGTGGCAATAATCATTTCAACATCATCTCCAGAAACCGCACTTCATCTTCCAGACAGCGTAAATCCAGCCACATGCGACCCTCACCGATCCGGCCAATCACCGGCGTCGGTAATGCGCGCCAGCGCGCCGACAGCGCCTCAAGCTGGCTTCCGCGTCCGTCGCGCGGGGTGAACGTCAGCGCTTCGCTCGGTAACCTGTCCACCGGCAGCGAGCCGCTGCCAATTTGCGACAGGCAAGGCTCGATACGAACGTCAAACTCAGGGTAATGAGGAGCGACCTGCGGCAGTAGCGCTTCCGCCTGCGCGCGAATGGAGGCCGCATCACGGCTCAGCAAACGCAACGTGGGCAGGCGGTCAGCCAGTTTCTCCGGGTGGAGATAGAGCCGCAGCGTGGCTTCCAGCGCGGCCAGCGTCATTTTATCGGCACGCAGGGCGCGCTTCAGCGGGTGCTGCTGTAGCTGCGCAATCAGCTCGCGCCTGCCGACGATAATCCCCGCCTGCGGCCCGCCCAGCAATTTATCACCGGAGAAACTGACCAGGCTTACGCCCGCGGCAACCATTTCCTGCACCATGGGCTCTTTCGGCAGACCGTACTGGCGCATATCCACCAGCGACCCGCTGCCGAGATCGGCAATCACCGGCACGTTTAGCTCGCGCCCGATGGCGGCCAGTTCGGCCTCTTCCACCGTTTTGGTGAAACCCTCAATGTGGTAATTGCTGGTATGCACTTTCATCAGCAGGGCGGTGTTTTCATTCACCGCCGCGCGATAATCTTTTGCATGGGTACGGTTGGTTGTGCCCACTTCATGCAGCGTGCAGCCCGCCTGGCGCATGACATCCGGAATACGAAACGCCCCGCCGATCTCCACCAGCTCGCCGCGAGAGACGACAACCTCTTTTCCGCTCGCGGTGGCCGCCAGCATTAACAGCACCGCCGCCGCGTTGTTATTCACAATGCAGGCATCTTCCGCGCCGGTGATCTGGCAGAGAAGATCCGCCAGTGCGCGATCGCGATGCCCACGCCCGGCGCCGTCCAGATCGTACTCCAGCGTCACCGGCGAGCGCATGGCCCGGGTGACGGCCTCTATTGCTTCTTCTGCCTGCTGTGCCCGGCCCAGATTGGTGTGCAGAACCGTGCCCGTCAGGTTAATAACCGGGCGCAACGCGCTTTGCGCGTGCTTGCTCAGCCTCCATTCAACTTCCTGCGCCCATGCCTCGCACCAGCCGGGTAGCGCGTTTTCAGCCTGAATATGGCGACGCGCATCGTCCTGAAGCTGGCGTAGCATGTCGACCGTTGCAGTATGGCCAAACTGCTCCAGCACCGCAGTGATGCGCGGATCACGAAGCAGACGATCGGTAGCGGGGATCTGGCTGTAGAGGGAATGATGAGTAGTCATGAATGCGCCTGGCGAGTAAATATCTTCCCCCCTCCCGACGGGAGAGGGAGTTAACATGTGGGGGGATTGTACCGCCTCCCGCCAGGAAGTGTTATAACCCGCATCAAGCCTTTGGTGGTTCAGTCCGGGCGAAACTTTCGCGCTGGAAGAGCGTCTCCGCCAGTTTGACCAGCAGCGGACGATCCACGCACCAGCCCGGCGAGACGCGGCGGAAATTAAGGTAGCCAATGGCGCAGGCGATGGCGATCGTCGCCAGATTCAGGCTATCGCTCTGAATTTTCCCGTCGCGGATCAGCTGTTCGCACATATCCAGGCTGCGGCTGATTTTTTCGCGCTGGCGCAGCAGCTCATTTTCTGATTGCTGGGCGGCGGGCCTTGCCTGCTCGCGTACGGACGTTAATGCCGCATCCATAATGCCATCTGCCAGGGCTTCAATTTGCTTCATCGCCAGCGCTGCTTTTGGATCCGCCGGCAGCATGGCTGGCGCAACGCCAAGCAGCTCGATGTACTCCGCAATGATCGGGGAATCAAACCAGTAGTCGCCCTCGTCCGTTACCAGCGCCGGGACTTTCCCCAGCGGGTTGTACTGCGCAACGCCGTTCTCTGCGTTGTACGGTTGTTCATTTACGAATTCAAATTCAATCCCTTTCTCCAGCAGGAGAATCGAAATCTTACGCACGAAAGGACTGGTATAACTGCCGATGAGTTTCATTGCTTATCCTTAATGCCCATAAAGAGGTCAGTATGGATCAAGCCGTGAAAAAAGGCAGGTGTACGTATCGCATTCCTGCCGTGAGGGGATACGGGAGAAATCTGCATAAAAATATTTTGTGAATCAAATCACAATCTGGAAACAAACAGCCAACTTAACATTGTGATATTAATCACAAAACAGACCTCATTTTGGCGTAATTCTGAGCAATGTATTTTTTTTACACACCCATTATGTGATCGCGATCACTCCATTAATATCCTCACCCCCTACATTCATGTGATTCAGATCACACAAAATTCCGC
>NZ_JABMCU010000044.1:0-24980 GCF_013179605.1 Enterobacter sp. CM29
AGCGCCATACGCGAGCTGAAACCGTGCGGAATACCATAATGTTCATGCGTCTCGCCGCCTAAATAGAGCGGAAATTGCTGATAATGATCGCAGGTTTTAATATCCGAGGCGGGCTCAGCAAATGACAGGCTTCTGTCTTTGAGTGTCGGGTGAATAATGAGAGCAGTACGCCCCATTCTTGCTTCACGGTTGACGTAAACATAATTCTCACCACGGCGATATCCGTACGCTTTTGATGTTACCTCATCCATGGTGAACCCTTCTTTTTCAAGAACGCGCGCCACCTCATCGGGTCGTAAATACATATCTTTTCCTCATTATCATACCTGCCGGGCAACCTTACAGTATTCAGCATTAGCAGGGCTTTCAGAATATTCCATAAACTGCCCGATAAGCCGTGACTCGCTTCAGATATTACATTTCTGGACTAAACTAAACGGGAACACAAATTATGGAGGATCGTATGTTTAACAGACCGAACCGAAACGATATTAACGACGACACCCAGGATATTCGTAACGATGTCAGCCAATTAGCGGACACGCTGGAAGCCGTATTGAAATCCTGGGGCTCTGACGCGAAGGATGAAGCAGATGCCGCGAAACGTAAGGCTCAGTCTCTGCTGCGTGAAACGCGCGCAAGGATGAATGGCCGCTCACGTACCACTCAGGCGGCCTGCGATATGGCAAGCTGCGCCACCACCTTCGTACGAGAGAAACCGCTGTGTACGTTGGGAACGGTCGCGGCCGTCGGGATTTTTGTCGGCGCCCTGCTTAGCCTGCGTAAGTAAGCACGCGTTCTCAGCCCCGGCAGCCTCAGGCGCCGGGGCTTTTCTTTGCCTGAAAGCCTGAAAAACCCGCGCAGTTCGCCCTGCCCCGCCAGGCTCATCATTGGGACCTTATCAATCTGAATTTCCCATATCTTGTGTGGTTGAAAGTTATCTCAACTACATCTAGTATTCCCTTTAGCAAGACAGATACAACATGACGCGTTTACTCGCGCCGTTCTCTCATTCTAAATGGAAATACGAATCATGAGCATTATTATTTACACTCGTAACGATTGTGTTCAGTGCCACGCCACGAAACGGGCGATGGAGAGCCGCGGCGTGGCATTTGAGATGGTCAATATAGATCAGGTGCCTGACGCGGCAGACACCCTGCGGGCGCAAGGTTTCCGTCAGCTTCCGGTTGTGGTTGCCGGCGACACCAGCTGGTCTGGCTTTCGTCCGGACATGATCAACCGCCTTGCCGCTCAGGGCGTCAGTGCATGAGCAGGCTGGTCTACTTTTCCAGCAGCTCGGAAAACACGCTTCGGTTTATGGAGCGTCTCGGGCTGCCCGCGATTCGCATTCCGCTGAACGAGCGGGAGCGTATTCAGGTAGACGAACCCTACATTCTGGTAGTGCCCAGCTATGGCGGTGGCGGCACCGCGGGGGCTGTGCCTCGTCAGGTGATCCGCTTTCTGAACGATCCCCATAACCGGCAGCTGATTCGCGGCGTGATCGCGGCAGGCAATCGTAACTTCGGCGAGGCCTTTGCCCGCGCCGGGGATGTCATCTCTCAAAAATGCGGCGTGCCGTATCTCTATCGTTTTGAACTGATGGGGACACAGCAGGACGTAGAGAACGTGCGTAAAGGAGTGAACGAATTTTGGCAACGACAACCGCAGAGCGCGTGATTCAGGCGACGCCGGATTACCATGCATTAAACGCCATGCTAAACCTCTATGACCGGGAGGGGCGCATTCAGTTTGGCAAAGATCGTGAGGCGGTGGACGCCTTTTTTGCCGCTCATGTACGCCCGAACAGCGTCGTCTTTGGCAGCCAGCAGGAACGCCTCGACTGGCTGGTAAAAGAGGGTTATTACGAAGAGCGCGTCCTGACCCGCTACGACCGCGCCTTCGCGGTGGCATTGTTTGAACGGGCGCACGCCAGCGGTTTTCGCTTCCAGACGTTTCTCGGCGCGTGGAAGTATTACACCAGCTACACCCTGAAAACCTTCGACGGCAAACGCTATTTAGAAAGCTTTGAAGATCGGGTGGTGATGGTAGCCCTGACGCTGGCGCAGGGCGATGAAGCCCTGGCCGAAAGACTGACGGAGGAGATCCTCTCCGGTCGCTTCCAGCCCGCCACGCCAACCTTCCTTAACTGCGGCAAAGCCCAGCGCGGCGAGCTGGTCTCCTGCTTCCTGCTGCGTATTGAAGACAATATGGAGTCGATTGGCCGTGCGGTAAATTCGGCGCTACAGCTGTCGAAACGCGGCGGCGGCGTGGCATTTCTGCTTTCGAACCTGCGGGAAGCGGGCGCGCCGATCAAGCGCATCGAAAACCAGTCCTCCGGCGTCATCCCGGTGATGAAGATGCTGGAAGATGCCTTCTCATACGCCAACCAGCTTGGCGCACGTCAGGGCGCGGGTGCGGTTTATCTGCACGCGCATCATCCGGACATTCTGCGTTTTCTGGATACCAAACGTGAAAACGCCGACGAAAAGATCCGCATTAAAACCCTGTCGCTCGGCGTGGTGATCCCGGATATCACGTTTAAGCTGGCCAAAGAAAATGCCGACATGGCGCTTTTCTCGCCGTATGACGTCGAGCGTATCTACGGCAAAGCCTTTGGCGATGTGGCCATCAGCGAACTTTATGACGAACTGGTGACGGACGAGCGCATTCGTAAGAAATACATTAACGCCCGCGACTTTTTCCAGACGCTTGCCGAAATTCAGTTTGAGTCCGGGTACCCGTACATCATGTACGAGGATACGGTGAACCGCGCCAACCCGATTGCCGGGCGCATCAACATGAGCAATCTGTGCTCGGAGATTTTGCAGGTCAACAGCGCGTCCAGTTACGACGAGAACCTCGACTACGCGGATATCGGCAAAGATATCTCCTGCAATCTCGGTTCGCTGAATATTGCCCACACCATGGATTCCCCCGATTTTGGCCGCACGGTAGAGACCGCCATTCGCGGGCTGACGGCGGTATCGGACATGAGCCACATCCGCAGCGTACCGTCCATTGAGGCGGGCAACGCCGCGTCGCATGCCATCGGCCTTGGGCAGATGAACCTGCACGGCTATCTGGCGCGGGAGGGTATCGCCTACGGCAGCCCGGAAGGGCTGGATTTCACCAACCTTTATTTCTATACCATCACCTGGCATGCGCTGCATACCTCAATGATGCTGGCGCGCGAACGCAACCAGCGGTTCGCAGGCTTTGAGCAGTCCCGCTACGCCAGTGGAGAGTATTTCAGCCAGTATCTGGAAGGCGACTGGCAGCCGAAAACCGAAAAAGTACGCGCGCTTTTCGACCGCGCCGGCATTACCCTGCCGACGCGTGAGATGTGGCAACAGCTGCGTGAGGATGTGATGCACTACGGCATCTATAACCAGAACCTTCAGGCGGTTCCTCCAACCGGCTCCATTTCCTATATAAATCATGCCACGTCGAGCATCCATCCGATCGTGTCGAAGATTGAAATCCGCAAGGAAGGCAAAACCGGACGCGTCTACTACCCTGCCCCGTTTATGACTAACGAGAATCTGGCTCTGTACCAGGACGCCTATGAGATCGGCCCGGAAAAGATCATTGATACCTACGCCGAGGCGACCAGACATGTGGACCAGGGGCTGTCGCTGACGCTCTTCTTCCCGGACACCGCCACCACGCGGGATATCAATAAAGCGCAGATCTACGCCTGGAAGAGAGGCATCAAAACGCTGTACTACATTCGCCTGCGCCAGCTCGCGCTGGAAGGTACCGAAATTGAAGGCTGCGTGTCCTGCGCGCTGTAAGGAGAAAGGATGAAACTGTCACGCGTAAGTGCCGTTAACTGGAACAAAATTCAGGATGATAAAGACCTGGAGGTCTGGAACCGCCTGACCAGCAACTTCTGGCTGCCGGAAAAGGTGCCGCTCTCCAACGATATTCCGGCCTGGCAAACCCTGAGCCATGCCGAGCAGCAGCTGACAATCCGCGTCTTTACCGGCCTGACGCTGCTGGACACCATTCAGAATACCGTGGGTGCGCCCGCGCTGATGAGTGATGCGCTGACCCCGCACGAAGAGGCGGTAATGTCGAATATCAGCTTTATGGAGGCGGTCCATGCCCGCTCTTACAGCTCGATTTTCTCCACCCTGTGCCAGACCAGAGACGTGGACGCGGCCTACGCCTGGAGCGAAGAGAGCGCGTCATTGCAGCGCAAGGCAGATCTGGTGCTGGAATATTACCGGGCCGACGAGCCGCTGAAGAAGAAGATCGCCAGCGTGTTCCTGGAATCTTTTCTCTTCTATTCCGGCTTCTGGCTGCCCATGTACTGGTCGAGCCGGGGCAAGCTCACCAATACCGCCGATTTGATTCGCCTCATCATCCGCGATGAAGCGGTACACGGGTATTACATCGGCTATAAGTACCAGAAAGGACTGGAGAAAGTCACCCCGGAAAAACGCGAGGAACTCAAAGGTTTTGCCCTCGATTTACTGATGGATCTGTATGACAACGAGCTGAGCTATACCGAGGAGCTGTACGCCGGAACGGGCTGGGAAGAGGACGTAAAAGCCTTCCTCTGCTACAACGCCAACAAGGCGCTGATGAACCTGGGCTACGAAGCGTTATTCCCACCGGAAATGGCGGAAGTGAACCCGGCGATCCTCGCGGCGCTGTCGCCCAACGCCGATGAAAACCACGACTTCTTTTCCGGGTCCGGCTCGTCGTACGTGATGGGTAAAGCGGTGGAGACGCAAGACGAGGACTGGGATTTTTAATGAATGAATTAACGTTCATTAATTAACTCTACATTTCATTATTTTCAGCCGAATATTCCACTACGTACTACACTGTAATTTCTCCTTCATATTCGCCTGAATCACACCGATTCAGGCGAAATTCTCCCATGCAGTAGCAAAAAATTGAGAAAAATTCAAAGCGCCCTCAGCCCTTTATTCATGGGAAATTCAGCCGTTTCGCTTGCGGTAAAATTCCGACCTCAGGCAGGTGCAGGGTTGTCTCAGATTCTGAGTATGTTAGGGTAATGCCAGTTAACTATTTACCATGGTAATCATATCGACATAAACAAATAACAGGACACTCTCTATTGCATGGCAATTAAATTAGAAGTGAAAAATCTTTATAAAGTATTTGGCGAGCACCCGCAGCGTGCTTTCAAATATATTGAGAAAGGCCTTTCGAAAGAGCAAATTCTGGAAAAAACCGGGCTATCGCTTGGCGTTAAAGACGCCAGTCTGGCCATTGAAGAAGGCGAGATTTTTGTCATCATGGGATTATCCGGTTCGGGTAAATCCACTATGGTTCGCCTTCTCAATCGCCTGATTGAACCCACCCGCGGACAGGTGCTGATTGACGGCGTTGATATCGCCAGAATATCAGACGCGGAACTCCGCGAGGTGCGCAGAAAGAAAATTGCGATGGTGTTTCAGTCATTTGCACTGATGCCGCACATGACGGTACTCGATAATACCGCCTTTGGCATGGAGTTAGCCGGCACGCCCGCTCAGGAACGTCAGGAAAAAGCCCTTGATGCACTGCGTCAGGTCGGGCTGGAAAATTATGCTCATGCGTATCCGGATGAGCTCTCCGGCGGTATGCGTCAGCGCGTAGGATTAGCGCGCGCATTAGCGATTAATCCGGATATTTTATTAATGGACGAAGCCTTCTCGGCGCTCGATCCCTTAATTCGCACCGAGATGCAGGATGAGTTGGTAAAATTACAGGCCAAACATCAGCGCACCATTGTTTTTATTTCTCACGATCTGGATGAAGCCATGCGTATTGGCGACCGTATCGCCATTATGCAAAATGGTGAAGTGGTGCAGGTCGGCACACCGGATGAAATTCTCAATAATCCGGCGAATGATTATGTGCGCACCTTCTTCCGCGGCGTGGATATTAGCCACGTATTCAGTGCGAAAGATATTGCCCGTCGAACACCAAACGGCATTATTCGAAAAACGCCAGGTTTTGGTCCGCGCTCCGCGCTGAAACTGTTGCAGGACGAAGACCGTGAATACGGTTATCTGGTTGAACGCGGCAATAAATTTGTCGGCGTTGTCTCCATCGACTCCCTGAAAACCGCCCTGAGCGAAAACCAGGGAATCGATGCGGCGTTGATTGACGCTCCGCTTGCCGTGGACGCCGAAACGCCGCTCAGCGAGTTGCTCTCTCACGTGGGTCAGGCGCCGTGCGCCGTGCCGGTTGTCGGTGAAGAACAACAGTACGTTGGCATCATCTCAAAACGGATGCTGCTACAGGCTTTAGATCGCGAGGGGACAAACAATGGCTGATCAATCAAACCCATGGGGCACCACTGAAGCAGCGGACAGCGCGGCGCAATCTGCCGATGCGTGGGGGTCGACGCCTGCGCCTGCCGATGGCGGCGGCGCGGCAGACTGGCTCAACAGCGCACCGGCGCCTGCCCCAGAGCATTTCAATATTATGGATCCGTTCCACAAGACGCTGATCCCGCTGGATAGCTGGGTAACGGAGGGGATCGACTGGGTCGTTACCCACTTCCGTCCGGTGTTCCAGGGGATCCGTATCCCGGTGGATTACATCCTGAACGGCTTCCAGCAGCTGATGCTGGGCATGCCCGCGCCGGTGGCGATTATCCTGTTCTCGCTGATCGCATGGCAGTTCGGCAGCGCGGGTATGGGGATCGCCACGCTGATCTCCCTGGTTGCCATCGGCGCGATTGGCGCGTGGTCTCAGGCGATGATCACCCTGGCGCTGGTGCTGACCGCCCTGCTGTTCTGCGTGGCGATCGGCCTGCCGATGGGGATCTGGCTGGCGCGCAGCCCGCGGGCCGCAAAAATTATCCGCCCGCTGCTGGATGCAATGCAGACCACGCCAGCGTTCGTTTACCTGGTGCCTATCGTGATGCTGTTCGGCATCGGTAACGTACCGGGGGTGGTCGTGACCATTATCTTCGCCCTGCCGCCGATTATTCGCCTGACCATTCTGGGCATTAACCAGGTGCCTGCGGATCTGATAGAGGCATCACGCTCGTTTGGCGCCAGCCCGCGTCAGATGCTGTTTAAGGTTCAGCTTCCGCTGGCGATGCCGACCATTATGGCAGGTGTTAACCAGACGCTGATGCTGGCGCTGTCGATGGTGGTGATCGCCTCAATGATTGCCGTTGGCGGGTTAGGTCAGATGGTACTGCGCGGCATTGGCCGTCTCGATATGGGGCTGGCGACCGTCGGCGGCGTCGGGATTGTGATCCTCGCCATCATTCTTGACCGCCTGACCCAGGCTGTCGGTCGTGATTCACGCAGTCGCGGCAACCGTCGCTGGTATACCACCGGCCCTGTCGGGTTACTCACCCGCCCATTCACAAAATAAGGAACAACGATGCGACATAACGTACTTTTTGCCACAGCGTTTGCGACCCTTGTCTCCACCAGCGCAGTTGCCGCTGACCTGCCGGGCAAAGGCATTACCGTGCAGCCGGTGCAGAGCACCATTTCGGAAGAGTCCTTCCAGACCCAGATTGTCAGCCGTGCGCTGGAGAAACTGGGCTATACGGTGAATACCGCCAGTGAAGTGGATTACAACGTGGGCTATACCTCTATTGCCTCCGGCGATGCCACCTTTACCGCCGTGAACTGGCAGCCGCTGCACGACGATATGTATGCCGCCGCAGGCGGTGACAAGAAATTCTACCGCGAAGGCACCTTTGTGACCGGCGCTGCGCAGGGATATTTGATCGACAAGAAAACCGCGGATAAGTATCACATCACCAATATTGAACAGCTGAAAGATCCGAAGATCGCCAAACTCTTTGATACCAACGGTGACGGCAAAGCCGACATGATGGGCTGCTCGCCGGGCTGGGGCTGTGAAGCGGTGATTAACCACCAGAACAAAGCCTTCGATCTGGCGAAGACCGTCGACGTGAGCCACGGCAATTACTCTGCGATGATGGCCGATACCATCGCCCGCTTTAAAGAAGGCAAGCCGGTGATCTACTACACCTGGACGCCGTACTGGGTGAGCGACGTGCTGAAGCCGGGCAAAGACGTGGTGTGGTTGCAGGTGCCCTTCTCCTCCCTGCCGGGCGAGCAGAAAGATATCGACACCAAACTGCCAAACGGCATGAACTATGGCTTCCCGGTGAATACCATGCATATCGTGGCGAACAAAGCCTGGGCCGAGAAAAACCCGGCGGCGGCGAAGCTGTTCTCGGTGATGAAACTGCCGCTGGCAGACATTAACGCCCAGAACGCGATGATGCATGCGGGTAAATCATCCGAAGCTGATATCAAAGGCCACGTGGATGGCTGGATCAAAGCCCACCAGCAGCAGTTCGATGGCTGGGTGAAAGAGGCGCTTGAGGCGCAGAAGTAAAAATACTACCCCTCACCCTGCCCTCTCCCCAAAGGGGAGAGGGTGTATAAAATCCCCTCTCCCCTTTGGGGAGAGGGATAGGGTGAGGGGATCAAACCGCACCCAACCTAAACCGCACAATCCACCACGTAACAATCCCCCAACATTCACAATCATTGGTTATTATGTTTCCGGAAAAATAATCACTTAACTTACGATTCCTGAAACAAATGACAAAAACAACTCAAGGGCTTAGCCCCGCACTCATCCTTTTAATGTCCGTGGCAACGGGACTGGCCGTCGCCAGCAACTATTACGCGCAACCTCTGCTTGATACTATCGCGCGTGCTTTCGATCTTTCAGCCAGCTCCGCCGGCTTTATCGTCACCGCTGCGCAGCTCGGCTATGCGGCCGGGCTGCTGTTCCTGGTGCCATTAGGCGATATGTTTGAGCGCCGGATGCTTATCGTCTCCATGACGCTGCTGGCCGCAGGCGGGATGTTGATCACCGCCAGCAGCCAGTCGTTAACGATGATGATTATCGGTACCGCGCTGACGGGGCTGTTCTCGGTGGTGGCACAAATTCTGGTTCCCCTCGCGGCGACGTTGGCTTCCCCGGAAAAACGCGGCAAAGTGGTTGGCACTATTATGAGCGGCCTGCTGCTGGGCATCCTGCTGGCGCGAACCGTTGCCGGGCTGCTGGCGAGCCTCGGCGGCTGGCGCACCGTTTACTGGGTGGCAAGCGTACTGATGGTTATCATGGCGCTGGCCCTGTGGCGCGGCCTGCCAAAGGTGAAGCAGGAGAATCACCTGAACTATCCGCAGCTCCTCGCCTCCGTTTTCAGCCTCTTCACCCGGGATAAACTCCTGCGCACACGCGCCGTTCTGGGGTGTCTCACCTTCGCCAACTTCAGCATCTTATGGACGTCGATGGCGTTTCTGCTCGCCGCGCCGCCGTTTAACTACTCAGAAGGCGTGATTGGCCTGTTCGGGCTGGCAGGCGCGGCTGGCGCACTGGGCGCGCGCCCGGCGGGTGGCCTGGCCGACAAAGGTAAATCTCATATGACCACCTCCGCAGGGCTGGTTTTACTCCTGCTCTCATGGGCGGCTATCTGGTACGGACACGTCTCAGTGCTGGCGCTAATTGTCGGTATTCTGGTACTCGACCTCACCGTGCAGGGCGTTCATATCACCAACCAGACCGTGATTTACCGCGTCAAACCAGACGCCCGTAACCGTCTGACGGCCGGGTACATGACCAGCTACTTTATCGGCGGCGCGGCGGGCTCGCTAATCTCAGCCTCCGCCTGGCAGCATGCGGGCTGGACGGGCGTGTGCGCAATCGGCGCCATCGTGGCGGCGATAAATCTGCTGGTATGGTGGCGCGGCTATCACCGCCAGGAAGCAATTCACTAAGTTTTACATTGCTTTGGGCCCCCTGGGGTGTAAAGGGGGCCTGCATCTGTTAAGGTAACGGTAATCATTTATCCCAGAAATTTTACTGTGGGTGACATATTTACTACCGGCATGAATAGTTCAGACCCCTGTCCTCACATCCCCTCTTTCGCGGGTACACACCCCACACTTTCTGTGCTCACCGGGTCACGGATTTACCCGGCGCTTTCTGATGGTGACATACGTTTGGCGGATATAACCGCACAAATAATTCATTTACATTATTTGTCACTATCGTTACTATATCGGCTGTAATTAATGAGGTTATGCCCAAAATGGATAGTTCGTTTACGCCCATTGAACAAATGCTTAAGTTCCGCGCCAGTCGTCATGAGGACTTCCCGTATCAGGAGATCCTGCTGACCCGCCTGTGCATGCACATGCAGGGTAAGCTGCTGGAAAATCGTAACAAGATGCTGAAAGCGCAAGGGATTAACGAGACGTTGTTTATGGCGTTGATTACGCTTGAGTCTCAGGAAAACCACAGCATTCAGCCGTCTGAACTGAGCTGCGCGCTGGGTTCATCCCGTACCAATGCAACCCGTATTGCTGATGAGCTGGAGAAGCGCGGCTGGATAGAGCGCCGTGAGAGCGATAACGATCGCCGCTGCCTGCATCTGCAACTGACCGAGAAAGGTCACGAATTCCTGCGCGAAGTGCTGCCACCGCAGCATAACTGCCTGCACCAGCTTTGGTCTGCCCTCAGCACCGCCGAGCGCGACCAGCTTGAGCACATTACTCGCAAGCTGCTCACCCGTCTGGACCAGATGGATGAAGATGGCGTCATTCTTGAGGCGCTGCGCTAACGCGACGATCCGCTCAACATTCCAGATTGCAAAAGAAAAACTGACAGGCCAGCACGTGAAACTGCTGGCCTTTCTGACAACAGGTCGGCTCAGCCGATGTGAAAATAAAAAGATCGTGGAGAACAACAATGAGCGCAAATGCGGAGAACACCCCCCCGCAGCAACCGGTCAACAAGAAGGGCAAACGTAAGAGCGCCCTTATTCTGCTGACCTTGCTCTTTATTATTATTGCCGTGGCATATGGGATCTATTGGTTTTTAGTCTTGCGTCATGTTGAAGAGACAGACGATGCATACGTGGCAGGGAATCAGGTTCAAATCATGGCGCAGGTGTCAGGCAGCGTGACGAAAGTCTGGGCTGACAACACCGACTTTGTGAAAAAAGGGGATGTGCTGGTCACGCTTGACCCGACCGACGCCCAACAGGCGTTTGAAAAAGCACAGACGGCGCTGGCCTCCAGCGTTCGCCAGACCCGCCAGCTGATGATCAACAGCAAACAGCTTCAGGCCAATATCGACGTGCAGAAAACGGCCCTGGCCCAGGCGCAGAGCGACCTCAAGCGTCGTGTTCCTCTCGGCACCGCCAACCTGATTGGCCGTGAAGAGTTGCAGCACGCCCGCGATGCGGTGGCGAGCGCACAGGCGCAGCTGGACGTGGCGATCCAACAGTACAATGCCAACCAGGCGATGGTGCTGGGCACCTCTCTGGAAAACCAGCCAGCGGTGAAACAGGCGGCGACCGAAGTGCGTAACGCATGGCTTGCCCTGCAACGTACCAAAATCGTCAGCCCGATGACCGGTTACGTTTCCCGTCGTTCCGTGCAGCCGGGTGCGCAAATTAGCACCACCACGCCGCTGATGGCGGTCGTTCCGGCGAACAACCTGTGGGTGGACGCGAACTTCAAAGAGACCCAGCTGGCGCATATGCGTATCGGCCAGACCGCAACCGTGGTCAGCGATATCTACGGCGATGACGTTAAGTACACCGGTAAAGTAGTCGGTCTGGACATGGGGACCGGCAGCGCCTTCAGCCTGCTGCCTGCACAGAACGCCACCGGCAACTGGATCAAAGTGGTACAGCGCTTGCCTGTACGTATCGAGCTGGATCCTAAGCAGCTGGCAGACCATCCGCTGCGAATTGGCCTTTCCACGCTGGTGACGGTCGATACCGCCAACCGCGACGGTCAGATCCTCGCAAGCCAGGTGCGCAGCACGCCAGCTTATGAAAGTAACGCCCGTGAAATTAGCCTCGATCCGGTCAATAAGCTGATCGATGACATCGTGAAGGCAAACGCCGGTTAAGCCGAAGGTGAGCGTTATGCAACAGCAAAAGCCGCAAAAACCGCTTGAGGGGGCGCAGCTGGTCATTATGACCATTGCGCTGTCGCTGGCGACATTCATGCAGGTGCTGGACTCCACCATCGCAAACGTGGCGATCCCTACGATCGCCGGGAACCTTGGCTCATCGCTGAGCCAGGGGACCTGGGTCATTACCTCATTCGGGGTGGCGAACGCCATCTCTATTCCCATCACCGGCTGGCTGGCGAAGCGCGTCGGTGAAGTGAAGCTGTTCCTCTGGTCGACGATCCTGTTCGTGCTGGCCTCCTGGGCCTGCGGCATGTCCAGCAGCCTGACGATGCTGATTTTCTTCCGCGTCATCCAGGGGATTGTCGCCGGGCCGTTGATTCCGCTGTCGCAGAGTTTGCTGCTGAACAACTATCCGCCCGCCAAGCGCTCCATCGCGCTCGCGCTGTGGTCGATGACGGTGATTGTCGCCCCAATTTGCGGGCCAATCCTCGGCGGCTATATCAGCGATAACTATCACTGGGGCTGGATCTTCTTCATCAACGTACCCATCGGTGCGCTGGTGGTGCTGATGACGCTACAGTCTCTGCGTGGTCGCGAAACGCGGACCGAACAGCGGCGGATCGACGGCATCGGGCTGGCACTGCTGGTTGTCGGCATCGGCAGCCTGCAAATCATGCTCGACCGCGGCAAAGAGCTGGACTGGTTCGCCTCTACGGAAATCATCGTGCTGACGGTGGTCGCCGTGGTTGCCATTAGCTTCCTGATTGTCTGGGAGCTGACGGACGAAAATCCGATAGTCGACCTCTCGCTGTTTAAATCGCGAAACTTCACCATCGGCTGCCTCTGTATCAGCCTCGCCTATATGCTCTACTTCGGCGCGATTGTTCTGCTGCCGCAGCTGTTGCAGGAGGTGTACGGCTATACCGCAACCTGGGCGGGGCTGGCCTCCGCGCCGGTGGGGTTAATTCCGGTTCTGCTGTCGCCGATTATTGGCCGTTTCGCCCATAAGCTCGACATGCGCAGGCTGGTGACGTTCAGCTTCATCATGTACGCCGTTTGCTTCTACTGGCGCGCGTATACGTTTGAACCGGGAATGGACTTTGGCGCCTCCGCGTGGCCGCAGTTTATTCAGGGCTTTGCTGTGGCGTGCTTCTTTATGCCACTGACCACCATTACGCTTTCGGGCTTGCCGCCTGAGCGGATGGCGGCGGCATCGAGCCTGTCGAACTTCACCCGTACGCTGGCGGGCTCCATCGGGACATCGATCACCACCACGCTGTGGACCAACCGGGAAGCGATGCACCATGCCCAGCTGACCGAAGCGGTGAACCCGTTCAACCCTAACGCTCAGCAGATGTATAGCCAGCTTGAGGGGATGGGGATGACGGAGCAGCAGGCGTCCGGCTGGCTTGCCCAGCAGATCACCAACCAGGGGCTGATTATCTCGGCAAACGAGATTTTCTGGATATCGGCGGGGATCTTCATCGTCCTGCTGGGGCTGGTGTGGTTTGCCAAACCACCGTTTGGTGCCGGTAGCGGGGGCGGTGGAGCGCACTAGCCCTGTGCACGGGTTGCCCGGTGGCGCTAC
The DNA here is from genome assembly GCF_013179605.1 of Enterobacter sp. CM29. Lineage (NCBI taxonomy): Bacteria > Pseudomonadati > Pseudomonadota > Gammaproteobacteria > Enterobacterales > Enterobacteriaceae > Enterobacter > Enterobacter sp. CM29. The sequence continues at coordinate 13,499 of NZ_JABMCU010000044.1, forward strand.
GCTTACCGGGCCTACGAACGTAGGCCGGATAAGGCGTAGCCGCCATCCGGCAAAACACCGCACCGTGTCCAAAACGCGACAGCGATTGTCAGTTCCGATAAAGCAGCGCGCCTGAAATTGATTCACGAGAGTGAAAAGACAACAGGAGCGTACCATGCTGAACACACCCGCGCCACGCGCTGGCTCTCGACAGACTTACGTCGAAGTGAGCACGCCGAACGTCTATTTCGACCAGATCGAGTATTTCTGCCACTACTTCAGCCGCCGCAGCGACGTCTGTATCAGCGTGCATCCGCAAAACGATCGCGATACCGGCGTCGCCAGCGCGGAGCTGGCCGTGGTTGTCGTCATCAGTATTGTAGGCCCGGTCAGCGAAGCGCCACCGGGCATCCACAGGCATAATACTAAATGTGCAGTTCCTGAAGTTTTTCTTTTGGCAGGGCCAGCTCGTCGTTGCTGTTTACACGAACATCACGTTCGATGATATGGCGGGCAATCTCCTGAGCTTCTTCCAGAGAGTGCATCTGGTAAGTGCCACACTGGTAAACGTTCAGCTCTGGGATCTGGTTCTGCTCTTTCACCTTCAGCACGTCTTCCATGGCCGCTTTCCACGCATCCGCGACGCGTTTCTCTTCAGGCTGACCAATCAGGCTCATGTAGAAACCGGTGCGGCAGCCCATCGGAGAGATATCGATGATCTCCACGCCGTTGCCGTTCAGGTGGTCGCGCATGAATCCGGCGAAAAGGTGTTCCAGCGTGTGAATGCCTTTCTCTGGCATCACTTCTTTATTCGGCACGCAGAAGCGCAGGTCGAAAACGGTGATCGTGTCGCCGTGCGGCGTGTTCATGGTCTTCGCCACGCGGACTGCTGGTGCTTCCATACGGGTATGGTCGACAGTAAAGCTATCTAATAACGGCATACGTCACCTCCGATAGTGATTTTTTTTAAAATAAACTGAACTCTTCTACAGAATGCGCGTCTGAGTATATGAAAGACGCGCATTTGTTATCATCATCCCTGAATTCAGAGATGTATATTTTGGCCACAGCGATGTGGCCTTTTTCTTTTGGTTCAGGCCTGCTTCGCCAGAAACGCCTCAAACGACTCCGTATCCGCCGCTTCGACCTCTTTCTGACGCACAACGGACGCATCGCGCTCTGCCACAAAATCCGCTTCGCTCAGGATCTCTAACGGCTCCTGCATCAGCATCTCACGGTACTCCGCTGAGAGTGAACGCCCTGTGCCACCAATTCCCTGTTCAATCATAGAACGCAGAATACGTGCTGAGAATGTCAGTTCCGGGTTATCGAAGCTTTCAACCAGTTCGTCGCAGACCTTCTGGTAAGCTTCGCCGCCGTACACGCTATCCAGCGTCTGGGCTACGCGCTTCAGGTCATGGAACAGATCCTTCCCTACCTTGGACAGTGGGAACTGAGCCGTTTCACAGCCAATACCTAACGTCAGGCCCGGCTTGCGCCCTTCCAGAATCACGCGATTCCAGTTGGCACGAGTACACAAAAGTTCGTCGGAACTCATTTCCGGCGCATCCGCCAGTACGCACCAGACCATAAACAGGTCAAGGAAGCGAACCTGCTGCTCGTCAACGCCAATCGGTGAGAACGGGTTGATATCCAGCGAGCGCACTTCAATGTATTCGATCCCGCCGCGCTGTAGCGCATCCGACGGCGTTTCACCGCTGCGCGTCACGCGCTTCGGACGAATCGGCGCATACAGTTCATTTTCAATCTGCAACACGTTGGTGTTAATTTGCAGGCGCTTGCCGTCTTTTTCGAGGCCGATTTTTTCGTACTCTTCGGACGGGGTTTTTATCGCCCGCTTCAAGCCTGCCACATATTCGTGCAGATCGTTAAACGTAATTCCGAGATTGCTTTGCGATTTATTGGTATAGCCAAGGTCGCTCAGGCGCAGCGAGGTCGCGTACGGCAGATAGTACATGCCACACTCAGTCTTCTCGAACGGCAGCGTGGTCGGTTTCCCTTGCAGGAACGATGAACAGATAGCCGGGGACGCGCCGAACAGATACGGAATAACCCAGCCAAAACGGTAGTAGTTGCGGATCAGGCGGAAGTAGCCCGCGGAGATCGCTTCTTTATCCGTTTCACCGCACTTCGCCTGCCAGAACGCCATCGGCAGAGAGAAATTGTAGTGCACGCCAGAGATCGTCTGCATCAGTGCGCCGTAGCGATTTTTCAGTCCTTCGCGATACAGCGTTTTCAGCCGTCCAATATTCGAGGTGCCGTACTGAGCCAGCTCAATCTCCTGCCCCTGCTCGATATAGCACGGCATGCTGAGCGGCCACATACGCTCGTCGCCGAGGTTGCGGGCGGTGAAGCGATGCACGTCGCGCATGATCGTCAGCATATGATCAATATCACCGTCTACTGGCGTAATGAACTCCAGCAGCGCTTCGGCGAAATCGGTTGTGATCCATTTATGTGTCAGCGCCGAGCCTAACGCCTTCGGGTGTCCCGTAGTCGCTAAGCTACCATCCGCATTTACGCGCAGCGTTTCGCGCTCAAGCCCACGCTGAATCCCCTTCAGTGCCTGAGGGTGATTTTCCAGCCAGGCCAGCGCCTGTGATACGTCCGGGATCAATTTGACCTCCCGCCTGTCAAAAAATTGTCACTCAGCATAATTGTAATGGTTGACGATTGAAGGTCGCGAATTCATTCCACCAATTAGTGCCACCACGTCATACCCTGTAGTGTTACCCATGCCAGTAAAACATAGCGTAACGCCTTGCCAAGGCACAAAAAAAAGAGCACCGGTCCCCAGGAGATGCGCATCCATCCCGCCAGCAGACACAGTAAATCGCCTATTACAGGCATCCAGCTTAATAACAGCGTGGCAGCGCCATAGCGTTTTAGCCAGCCCACTGCCTTTTCCTGCCAGCGAGATTTTTCGCGTAGCGGAAAGAAACGTCCAAGAATAACGTTAGTCAGCCCTCCAAGGCTATTACCCATTGTTGCTATTAAGACCAGCAACCAGGGCTGACTCACGCCGGACAACAGCATCGCCACCAGCACCACTTCCGAATTCCCCGGTAAGAGGGTGGAGCTTAAAAAACTGCTGGCGAATAATGAAGCGAGTGACAGCGCGTCACTCACAGTAAGCGAACGTCCACCGCCGCCATTCCGGCATCACGCGCGGCCTGAATGCCAAAATCAGCATCTTCAAACACCACGCATTTTGCAGGTGGTACACCCATTAATTCTGCACAGCGCAGGAAGGTATCCGGTGCGGGTTTGTGATGTTTAACATGATCGGCGGCAACGACGGCAGAAAAATAGTGGCGCAGGCCAAGGTGTTTGAGTAGCGCTTCAGCAATCGCGCTCTCGCTGCCCGTACCGACAGACATAGGACGACGGCCGTGCCACTCCTTGACGACGTCAATGAGTGGTAAAGGCTGCACGGTGTCTAACAGTATGGCTTTTACCGCGTCGGTTTTTTCACGCGCGAGCTGGTGCGGGTCGAGATCGGCCTGATTCAGCTCAATCACGGCCTGTGCGATACGCCAGGTGGGCGATCCGTTGAGGGCAATCATCGCCTGTAAATCGAAGCGCATACCGTAACGGCCCAGGACTTCGGTCCAGGCCTGACGATGCGTGGGTTCGGTATCCAGGAGGGTGCCGTCCATGTCGAAGATCAAACCGTCATACTGTGCGTACATCGTGCTCTCGCTAAACGATTAACAAAGCATTACTTTATCGTAAAAGGGGATTTTTGTCGCTGACAGAGAGCGTGATTGCTGACGGAACGTCGAAGGAATAAACAAAGGGGGGGAGAAGATGGTGCATCCGGGAGGATTACTCGGCAGCGCCTCGCCCTGCGGGCCGTTGCTGAAGCAACGTTATCCTCCCTGGTGCTTGCGATTAACACGCAGACCTTGAAACAACAGCGTGGCTATTATCTCGGAGAATATGGTGCATCCGGGAGGATTCGAACCTCCGACCGCTCGGTTCGTAGCCGAGTACTCTATCCAGCTGAGCTACGGATGCATCAGGGAACTGCTTTCAGAAATAGTAAATGGTGCATCCGGGAGGATTCGAACCTCCGACCGCTCGGTTCGTAGCCGAGTACTCTATCCAGCTGAGCTACGGATGCATCGGGATTTACTGCTGTACTTCTCGATACTCATATCACTTCAAAAGCAATATGAAGTAAAAAATGGTGCATCCGGGAGGATTCGAACCTCCGACCGCTCGGTTCGTAGCCGAGTACTCTATCCAGCTGAGCTACGGATGCATCGGGATTTACTACTGTACTGCTCGATATTCATATCACTTCGAAAGCAATATGAAGTAATAGATGGTGCATCCGGGAGGATTCGAACCTCCGACCGCTCGGTTCGTAGCCGAGTACTCTATCCAGCTGAGCTACGGATGCAAAATGGCGGTGAGGCGGGGATTCGAACCCCGGATGCAGCTTTTGACCGCATACTCCCTTAGCAGGGGAGCGCCTTCAGCCTCTCGGCCACCTCACCACACAACGCCTCTTTCGAGTGCTTCGAGTAACTCGTTAAGAGCTTCTCGTCGCTGCGTGGCGCATATATTACTTTCTGGGACTTATAAGTCAAACAATTTTCCACATGCTTTTTTCGTTTGCACAATTCGCACGCAATTCGCATGTAAAAGCCGCAAAGAGAGTGTTTTATAAGCGGATTTTGCAGGCATCTTCACAGAATTGTGTTGTGAGAAGCGCGTCATTTGCATGAGATAAGATTATGAGAGTGGTCAAAAACGAAGCGTTTGAAATAGAACGGTAACTTTATGCAGGAAAAATAGCGGGAGGGTTGCGTCTCGCCCGACAGCGAGACGCGACAATATCAGTAACTGGACTGCTGGGATTTTTCAGCCTGGATACGCTGGTAGATCTCTTCACGGTGGACAGATACTTCTTTAGGAGCGTTAACACCAATACGTACCTGGTTACCCTTTACCCCTAAAACTGTCACGGTGACCTCATCCCCAATCATGAGGGTCTCACCAACTCGACGAGTCAGAATCAGCATTCTTTGCTCCTTGAAAGATTAAAAGAGTCGGGTCTCTTGTATCCCGGCATTATCCATCATATAACGCCAAAAAGTAAGCGATGACAAACACGTAAAGTGTAAGCAGTCACGGCATCACATTCTGTTAAACGTAAGTTTAGCCGATATACACAAACTCAACCTGACTTTATCGTTATCGATAGCGCAGTGAGCAAGACGCCATAACGTTACCGCTATGGCGTCTGCTTGTGCTTTGTAGTTATTACAGTTTCGCGCTTACCCAGCTTTCAACGCTGGCTAATGCCGCGGGAAGTGCCGCCGCATCCGTACCACCGGCTTGCGCCATGTCCGGACGACCGCCACCTTTGCCACCCACCTGCTGGGCGACCATGCCAATCAGTTCCCCTGCTTTGACACGATCCGTCACATCCTTAGAGACGCCCGCAATCAGAGAAACCTTACCCTCTGCGACCGTTGCCAGCACGATAACCGTCGAACCAAGCTGGTTCTTCAGATCGTCGACCATGGTACGCAGCATCTTAGGCTCAACGCCCGCCAGGTCGCTGACCAGCAGTTTGACGCCCTTAATGTCTACCGCTTTGCTGGAGAGGTTTGCGCTCTCCTGCGCCGCAGCCTGTTCTTTCAGCTGCTGGAGTTCTTTTTCCAGCTGACGGGTACGATCCAGCGCGACACGCACTTTCTCGCCCAGGTGCTGGCTATCGCCTTTCAGCAGCTGCGCGATCTCGTGCAGCTGGTCGCTCTGCGCATGCAGGCTGGCAATTGCACCTTCCCCGGTCACCGCCTCAATACGACGCACGCCTGCCGCCGTACCCGACTCGGAAACGATGCGGAACAAGCCGATGTCACCGGTGCGGGATGCGTGAGTACCGCCACACAGTTCGGTAGAGAAGTCGCCCATGCTCAGCACGCGAACGCGGTCGTCATATTTCTCGCCAAACAGCGCCATCGCACCTTTCTTCTTCGCTGCCTCAAGATCCATGATGTGGGTTTCGATTGGCAGGTTACGGCGGATCTGGGCATTCACCAGGTCTTCCACCGCACGAATTTCAGACGGCTTCATCGCTTCAAAATGCGAGAAGTCGAAACGCAGCACTTTGTCGTTAACCAGAGAACCTTTCTGTGCAACGTGCGTACCCAGCACTTCGCGCAGGGCTGCGTGCATCAGGTGGGTTGCCGAGTGGTTCAGACGAATGCGCGCGCGGCGAGCTTCGTCAACGTTGGCCTGAACGCCCTCGCCCACTTTCAGAGAACCGGAAACCAGTTTGCCCTGGTGACCAATTGCCTGACCGTATTTCTGGGTATCGCTTACGCTGAAGCTGAAGCCATTGCCTTTCAGTTCGCCTTTATCGCCAACCTGGCCGCCGGATTCCGCATAGAACGGTGTTTTATCCAGGATAACAACCGCGTCCTGACCTGCGCTAATGCTGTCTACGGCTTTACCGTCAACAAACAGCGCGGTCACGTTGCTGGTCAGAGCCAGCTCTTCGTAGCCTTTAAATTCAGACGCGCTATCAACGCGAATCATCGCGTTGTAGTCCGCGCCAAAACCGCTGGATTCACGCGCACGACGACGCTGCTCTTCCATTGCGGCTTCAAAGCCTGCTTCGTCAACTTTGATGTTGCGCTCGCGGCAAACGTCCGCCGTCAGGTCAACCGGGAAGCCGTAGGTGTCGTACAGGCGGAAAGCGGTTTCGCCATCCAGCGTGTCGCCCTTGAGTTTCGCCAGCTCGTCGTCCAGCAGCGCCAGTCCGCGCTCCAGCGTACGGGCAAACTGCTCTTCTTCGGTTTTCAGAACCTGTTCAACCTGCGCCTGCTGGCGTTTCAGCTCGTCACCGGCAGAGCCCATCACGCCAATCAGTGGCCCAACGAGTTTATAGAAGAAGGTGTCCTTCGCGCCCAGCATGTTGCCATGACGGATCGCACGACGAATGATACGACGCAGCACATAGCCACGGTTTTCATTCGACGGGATAACGCCGTCAGCAATCAGGAACGCACAGGAACGAATATGGTCTGCGATAACGCGCAGTGATTTGTTGTTCAGATCGGTTGCGCCCGTCACTTCGGCAACGGCTTTGATCAGGGTGCTGAACAGGTCAATCTCATAGTTGGAGTTAACGTGTTGCAGAACGGCCGCGATACGCTCAAGACCCATACCGGTATCTACGGACGGTTTTGGCAGCGGCTCCATGGTGCCGTCGGCCTGACGGTTGAACTGCATGAAGACGATGTTCCAGATCTCAATGTAGCGATCGCCATCTTCTTCCGCGCTTCCCGGAGGGCCGCCCCAGATGTGGTCACCATGATCGTAGAAGATCTCGGTGCACGGACCGCAAGGGCCGGTGTCACCCATCTGCCAGAAGTTATCAGACGCGTAAGGCGCGCCTTTGTTGTCACCGATACGGATGATACGTTCGCGAGGGATACCCACTTCTTTTTCCCAGATGTCGAACGCTTCGTCATCGGTCTCATACACGGTCACCCACAGACGCTCTTTCGGCAGATTAAACCAGTTTTCACCGGTCAGCAGTTCCCACGCATATTGAATGGCGTCGTGTTTGAAGTAGTCGCCGAAGCTGAAGTTACCCAGCATTTCGAAGAAAGTGTGGTGGCGCGCGGTGTAACCGACGTTTTCCAGATCGTTGTGTTTACCGCCCGCACGCACGCAACGCTGTGAGGTTGTGGCGCGGGAATAATTACGCTTGTCGAGACCAAGGAACACATCCTTGAACTGGTTCATCCCGGCGTTGGTAAACAGCAGAGTCGGGTCATTGTTCGGTACCAGGGAGCTGCTGGCAACAACCTGGTGTCCCTTACTATGGAAAAAATCGAGAAACGCCTGACGGATCTCAGCGGTGCTCTTGCTCATAATTATCCTGAAATCAAGCTAACGAAATGTCGCAGCAGATCTGTATCTGTAAACAGTTGGACGGACCAGCTACTGGAAAAAGTGGGAATAAGATAAGTTTTCTTTAGTGGGAAGTAAAATCCCGCATGCGTTCAATCGGTAAAATTACGCCAGATATCCTGAATATCTTCCATCAGGAAGCCGCGGTAGAGCAAAAAGCGCTGGATTTTAACTTTTTCTGAAAATTCACGCGGCAGCGGCTCACCGTACTTTCGTACCGCCTGCTCACGCGCCAGTTCGCACCAGTCGATTTCACTTTCGCGCATGGCTTTTTCAATCGATTCACGGGCTACACCTTTCTGGTTCAGCTCCTGGCGGATACGCGCTGGCCCATAGCCTTTACGACCACGGCTGGCAAGAAAGCGAGCGGCAAAACGGCCGTCATCCAGATAGTGATGCTCGTAGCACCAGGCAACCACGCGGTCATAATCTTCCGCGGTGGCATCAATGTCTTCCGGACCGTTTTTGCTCATGACGGGCGCTGACAGTTTCCGCCGCAGCTCCTGTTCACTATGGTCACGCACGGCAAGAATACGCACGGCCCGATCCAGCAAGCGTGAGTAGGCTGGTCGGCGTGATGTCGGTTCACTCATAAAAAACCTGTCGATTCAGAAATGCAAAAAGGGCCGCATCAGCAGCCCTTCATTTTTATCCGAGAGGATTAAAAATCTTCGTTGGTTTCTTCAGCATCCGCGCCGTCGACCACGAAATCAGGTTTAGAGTCCTGGTTGCTCAGCAGGAGTTCACGCACCTTTTTCTCAATCTCTTTCGCCGCCGCCGGGTTCTCTTTCAGCCAGGAGATAGCATTCGCTTTACCCTGACCAATCTTGTCACCGTTGTAGCTGTACCATGCGCCCGCTTTTTCAATCAGCTTCTCTTTCACGCCCAGGTCAACCAGCTCGCCGAGGAAGTTGATACCTTCGCCGTAGAGGATCTGGAATTCAGCCTGTTTGAACGGTGCTGCGATTTTGTTCTTCACAACCTTCACGCGGGTTTCGCTACCGACGACGTTATCCCCCTCTTTCACCGCGCCGATACGGCGGATATCCAGACGGACAGAAGCGTAGAATTTCAGAGCGTTACCGCCGGTGGTGGTTTCCGGGTTACCGAACATTACACCAATTTTCATACGGATCTGGTTGATGAAGATCAGCAGCGTATTGGACTGCTTCAGGTTACCCGCCAGCTTACGCATCGCCTGGCTCATCATACGTGCCGCGAGGCCCATGTGAGAGTCACCGATTTCACCTTCAATTTCCGCTTTTGGCGTCAGCGCCGCAACGGAGTCGACGATGATCACGTCAACCGCACCTGAGCGCGCCAGCGCGTCACAAATTTCCAGGGCCTGCTCGCCGGTGTCCGGCTGTGAGCACAGCAGGTTGTCGATATCAACGCCCAGTTTACGGGCATAGACCGGGTCCAGCGCGTGCTCGGCATCGATAAACGCACAGGTTTTACCTTCGCGCTGTGCCGCCGCAACAACCTGCAACGTCAGGGTGGTTTTACCCGAGGATTCCGGACCGTAGATTTCTACGATACGGCCCATCGGCAAACCGCCAGCGCCCAGTGCGATATCAAGAGAAAGCGAACCAGTGGAGATAGTTTCCACATCCATGGAACGGTCTTCACCCAGGCGCATGATGGAGCCTTTACCGAATTGCTTTTCGATCTGGCCCAGTGCTGCCGCCAACGCTTTCTGTTTGTTTTCGTCGATAGCCATTATTACTCCTGTCATGCCGGGAGAAGCAACTGCGCTTCACCATGGACTTCTGTTCTGTTGAGGCAATTATACTGTATAGTCATACAGTATCAAGTATTTTGTAGAAATTGTTGCCAGAGCGTTTTTAACGCGTATTCCGTTGCCTGACGACGCACGCTTTCGCGATCGCCGCTGAAGCATTCCCGGCGGGTGATCCCTTCACCTTTTGAGGTGGCAAAGCCAAACCAGACGGTGCCGACAGGCTTCACGTCGCTGCCGCCGTCCGGCCCCGCGATACCGCTGATGGAGATAGCGTAATCTGCGCGCGCCTCTTTCAGCGCGCCAATCGCCATTTCGATCACCACCGGCTCGCTGACCGCGCCATGCTGCTCAAGCGTGGCTTCACGCACGCCAATCATCTGCGCTTTAGCCTCGTTACTGTAGGTCACAAAGCCGCGTTCAAACCAGGCGGAACTGCCAGCAATATCGGTAATTGCTTTCGCCACCCAGCCGCCGGTGCAGGATTCTGCGGTCGTGAGAGTCGCGCCGCGCTGTTTCAGCGCCAGCCCCACCACTTCGCTTAGCTGCATCAATTCATGGTCAGTCATTCTCGCTCCAGGCCTTAGAAAAACATGCAGCACAAGATAGCACTTTCTCATCAAATATGGGGATGCGCGTCGGGTTTTACGAGGGGGCTTCAGAAAAAAGCCGATGCGGGCGCACCGGCCAGAGAGACGCTTATTTCATGCTGTTAGCGAGGGTATCCACATTGTGGCGAAACGCCTTGACGTAGGTGTCCGCCACGCCGCCCTTCGCGGACAGCGCTTCCGGGTAAAGTTCACCGCCCGGCTGGGCGCCCGTGGCGGTCGCAATCTGCTTCACCAGGCGCGGATCAAGCTGGTTTTCCATAAACCAGGTTTTCACACCGTCAGCTTTAATCTGATTGATGATCTCCGCTACCTGCGCCGCGCTGGCTTCACTCTCAGACGACAGCCCCTGCGGCGCCATAAACGTCACGCCGTAGGCGCGGCTGAAATAGCCGAAGGCGTCGTGGCTGGTCAGCACTTTGCGCTTCGCCTGTGGGATGTCGCTGAAACGCTTTTTAGCCCAACCGTCCAGCTGAGAGAGCTGCGCAATATAGGGTTTACCGGTAGCTTCAAGCGCCGCCGTATCTTCAGGATCGGCCTTCACCAGCCCAGAGAGAATATTTTGCGCATACAGCGCGCCGTTCGCCGCGCTGTTCCACGCGTGCGGATCGGTCACGGTTTTACCGTCCTCTTCCAGCGTGTGCGTTTTCACGCCGTCCGAAGCAACCACCAGCTGGCCTTTGAATCCGGAGGCTTTCACCAGACGATCGAGCCAGCCCTCCAGCCCCAGCCCATTGACCACCACCACGTCAGCTTTACTCAACGCCGCGCTGTCTTTGGGCGAGGGTTCGAAAGTATGGGGATCACCGTCCGGCCCCACCAGCGTCGTCACCTTCACACGATCGCCGCCAACCTGCTGCGTGATGTCTCCCAGGATGGAAAAGCTGGTCACCACATTAAGCGTTTTCGCCATTACGCCGTGCGTCATCATGCCGAGCGCGAGCGCCACGGCTAACCCTGTACGTTTCATCGTTTCCCCTTGCGTTAAAAAAGCGCCCGCAGGCTATCCGCCAGCCTGCTGCGCGTGCCAAATAAAACGGAAATAAAGAACAATGCGCTGGCGGTCAGCACAATGGAGGGCCCGGCGGGCAGACTCACTGCCCAGGAAAGGCTTAAGCCCAGCCACGCGCAAAAAATACCGCTGATACCCGCCATCAGAAGTAACCCTGGCAGGGTGCGCACCCAGCAGCGTGCC
>NZ_JABMCU010000045.1:0-24926 GCF_013179605.1 Enterobacter sp. CM29
ATTTGCCTGGCGGCTTTAGCGCGGTGGTCCCACCTGACCCCATGCCGAACTCAGAAGTGAAACGCCGTAGCGCCGATGGTAGTGTGGGGTCTCCCCATGTGAGAGTAGGGAACTGCCAGGCATCAAACAAGTGAAGAGGCCATCCGCAAGGATGGCCTTTTTGCGTTTATACGTCGAAAAACGGTAGGCCGGGTAAGGCGAAGCCGTCACCCGGCAGATTTCAGACTGCACACCACGCCAAAATAAACTCTGCAATCCCCTCCACATTATTCAAATCCAGAACCGGTACTTCCAGCGTCAACGCAGCGTCACTGGCCACAGCAATCACATGTTCATCCAGCGTTAACTCACTTACATCATGCCCGGCACCGTTTCTGAACAGCAGGATCTTCGCAACAGCCTCGTGCTTAAACCCCTCAACCAGCACCAGATCCAGCGTGGAATGATCCATCCGGCTGACAAGATAAGCGAGATCCAGCGGTGCTTCATCCGGAGTTTCTGTCATTAACGCCCAGCGCTGGTTACTCGCCACCATCGTTTGTGCAGCGCCAGCCTTACGCAGCTCATAGCTATCTTTCCCCGGCTTATCGACATCCATGTTATGGTGCGTGTGCTTAATCAATCCGGGACGAATACCTTTAGCGCAAAGTGCAGGTATCAGCTTTTTTAGCAGCGTAGTCTTCCCGGTGCCGCTCCAGGCAGAGATCGCTAATACGGGTATCATTTCTTCTCCTGCATCATCTGCAAATCTTCCGTCGTGTTTACATTCACAAACGCCGATTTCATGTCGCTGAAATCAACGGAATGCCCTCCCGACTGGCGCATAAATACCATGACGCGTCGCTCTCCTGCGGCCAGGTAATCTTCCAGCGCAGATATTAACGAGCGATTAATCAATGCGATCGTCGGATGGTCGCGTTCGCCGTCGTGTACCCAGACGACGGGAGCACCCTCGCACCGCTGCACCAGACGTTTAACCAGACAGGACGGGATGAAGGGCGTATCACATGAACAAAAGAGAAACCACTCTCCGTGCGACTGCTGCATAACGGAAAGCATTCCCGCCAGCGGGCCGGGGTAGTCCACAAGCTTATCCTGATAAACCGGATACCCACTGCGCTGATAAATATCAACATGTCGGTTAGCGCTGATCGCCATCGACGACACCTGATTTGCCAGCGTATCAGCAACATGCTGCCATAAGGGGGTGTTGTTCAGGAGCTGAAGACCTTTATCTTTTCCGCCCATTCGCGTTGCCCTGCCTCCGGCAAGAACGACCCCGATGATTTCCTGGCATTGATTCACGAATATCGCCTCTTTTATTGTGGGATTGACCCTGCTAACGTGTCTCTCTAAATGAAAGGAGCACTACCATGAAATGTAAACGTCTTAATGAAGTCATCGAGCTTCTCCAGCCGGCCTGGCAAAAAGAGCCAGAGCTGAATCTGATGCAATTTTTACAGAAACTGGCGAAAGAGTCAGGTTTTGATGGCGAACTGGCAGACCTTTCTGACGACATCCTGATCTACCACCTCAAAATGCGTGACTCGGCTAAAGATGCTGTTATTCCTGGTATTCAGAAAGATTATGAAGAGGATTTTAAAACCGCATTACTGCGCGCCCGAGGCGTAATTAAAGAGTAAAAGCTTGTAAGCGGAGCCACCGAAATCGCCACAAGATGATATCCTGAATCATTCGTATAATTTCCGGATGATCGGATGAACGACCAGGCTTTTACTTTCCAGACACTACACCCGGATACCATTATGGATGCGCTGTTCGAGCAGGGTATTCGGGTGGATTCCGGGTTAACCCCTTTAAACAGCTACGAAAACCGTGTCTACCAATTTCAGGACGAAGAGCGGCAGCGCTTTGTCGTAAAGTTTTACCGGCCACAGCGCTGGTCCGCAGAACAAATTCAGGAAGAGCATCAGTTTGCCCACGATCTGCTGGATGACGATGTTCCCGTTGCGGCACCGCTCAAATTTAATAACCAAACGCTGCTGACCCATCAGGGTTTTTACTACGCGGTATTTCCGAGCCTGGGCGGAAGACAGTTTGAGGCAGATAATATCGATCAGATGGAATGGGTTGCCCGTTATCTGGGGCGCATTCATCAGACGGGACGTAAAAAATCGTTTGTTGCCCGACCGACGATTGGTGTTCAGGAATATCTTATTGAGCCGCGAGAGGTATTCGAAACATCGGCGCTGATCCCAAAGGCGCTTAAGGATAATTTCCTCACGGCGACCGATAAGCTTATTGATGCTGTAAAAGCCTGCTGGCGGGATGATATTACCGCTCTACGCCTGCACGGTGACTGCCACGCCGGGAATATTCTCTGGCGCGACGGCCCGCTATTTGTCGATCTTGATGACGCTCGTATGGGACCTGCGGTGCAGGATCTGTGGATGCTGCTCAACGGTGATAAAGCCGAGCAGCGCATGCAGCTTGAGACCATAATTGAAGCTTATGAAGAATTTAGCCCCTTTAATTCAGACGAAATTGCCCTGATAGAGCCTTTACGTGCGATGCGATTTGTTTATTATCTCGCGTGGTTAATCAGGCGTTGGGAAGACCCGGCTTTTCCCCGAAATTTCCCCTGGCTTACCGGGGAGGATTACTGGCGCAACCAGATATCCACATTTACCGAGCAGGTTAAGGTTCTACAGGAACCCCCTCTGCAATTAACGCCGATGTATTAATTGGACACACCCAGGAGAGAGTTAATCATGAAAAAAATTTGGCTGGCGCTGGCTGGTATGATTCTGGCATTTAGCGCAACTGCTGCGCAGTTTACCGACGGCAAGCAGTACATTACGCTGGACAAGCCTGTAGCTGGCGAGCCTCAGGTGCTGGAGTTCTTCTCCTTCTACTGCCCGCACTGCTACGAGTTTGAGCAGGTACTTCATGTTTCTGACAACGTGAAGAAAAAGCTGCCGGAAGGCACCAAAATGACGAAATACCACGTTGAGTTCCTTGGCCCATTGGGTAAAGATCTGACTCAGGCATGGGCGGTTGCGATTGCGCTGGGTGTGGAAGATAAGATCACCGCGCCTATGTTTGAAGCCGTACAGAAAACCCAGACCGTACAAACTACGGCAGATATCCGTAAAGTGTTTGTTGATGCCGGTGTGAAAGGTGAAGACTACGACGCTGCCTGGAACAGTTTTGTGGTGAAATCTCTCGTGGCACAGCAGGAAAAAGCTGCCGCTGACTTCCAGTTGCAGGGCGTGCCGGCGATGTATGTTAACGGTAAATACCAGGTAAATATGCGTGGTATGGACACCACCAGTATGGATATCTTCGTACAACAGTACGCTGATACCGTGAAACACCTGGTTGAGATGAAGTAACAAACATAAAGAAAACGCCGGTCATTGACCGGCGTTTTTGTATGAAGATTTTAACTCCGCTATCTGTTCGTCTTTCTCTTTCCAGAGTGTATTGAGCCAAAGCTGGAAACGACGTTTGAAGTTTTTATCGTTAACGTAATCACCGTGCAGTTCCGTATCGATGGGCAACAGATCAACGCGGACTACGATACGCGTCAGCTTGCCGCTGAGCATATCGTAGAACGGCGTCCTGTCGTTTTCCGGATAGCAGAGCGTTACGTTCAACAATTTATCAAACTGCTCACCCAGCACGTTGAGGGCCATTGCGATACCCGCTGCCTTTGGCGGCAACAGGTGCTGATACGGAGAGCGAGTCTGCTGGCGCTTCTCTTCGGTAAAGCGCGAACCTTCGACGAAATTAACTATGGTGGTGGGATGCGCGCGAAACTTCTCGCAAGAACGGCGCGTAGTTTCCACGTCCATACCGCGGCGTTCCGGATGACGAATCAGATAGCTGCGTGAATAGCGTTTCATAAACGGCATATCCAGCGCCCAGCAGGCCAGACCAATGAAAGGCACCCATGCCAGTTGCTGTTTCAGAAAGTATTTGTTCATCGGAATATGTTTGCGAAACAGCACGCACAATACAACGATGTCGGCCCAGCTGTGATGATTGCAGATCAGCAGATACCAGTTCTTTTTATTCAGCTTCTCAAGGCCCTGAACGTCCCACTTTAACCAGGGGTTCAGATACAACAGGATCGCCAGCCCTTCACACCAGCAGTACATCATAAAATTACAAAAAGCAGACACTGCACGCCATACCGGAGGGACGGGCAGCAGGAGCTTAATTATTCCGGCAACGATGATTGGCACAGAACAGGCGATGGTAACCAGAATAGTTAAAATGACGCTTAGCAATAAGGTTATCGCAGCGAGTATTTTCGACATAATGAATTTTTTCAGATAGTTAGCTGTAATTAAGCAGCCGGCTATCCGGTGCTGGGCGCCGATCTTATCAGATATTGGCCCAGACCAGGGCGCTTTCACACGAAGAGGCTGCGGCTTTTCCTGCCATGCAGCGAAATTTTCTATATAGACAGGGTGCTTACGTCTTATATCCACATAGACTAAATAACCATCAGTGGGATGGGATCTTAAGTGATCTGATTTCAAGTGATTGATTTTATTTGATAAATAATTTTTCAGTGTCAGTTTTATTGAACTGTTATTCACCTGTATTAAAAATATGCACAAACTTATCCACAGTTTGTTTTTGCGAGCGATCTTCACGATCGCAAAATCTTTTTCTGTATAAAGCGCTAAAACCTGATGTTTTCATCCTTCTGTGGCATCCTTTACCCATAAATTAATTAAAGGCACGGACATTATGGTTCAGATCCCAGAAAACCCACTTATACTCGTCGATGGCTCTTCTTACCTTTATCGGGCGTATCATGCGTTTCCTCCTCTGACCAACAGCGCAGGGGAACCTACCGGCGCAATGTACGGCGTGCTGAATATGCTACGCAGCCTGATTCTGCAATACCACCCAACCCATGCGGCCGTGGTGTTTGATGCGAAGGGGAAAACCTTCCGCGATGAATTATTTGAGCATTACAAATCTCACCGTCCTCCCATGCCTGACGATCTGCGTGCGCAGATTGAACCGCTGCACGCTATGGTCAAAGCGATGGGGCTGCCTTTGCTGGCTGTCTCGGGCGTTGAGGCTGACGACGTTATTGGCACCCTGGCGCGCGAAGCTGAAAAGGCTGGCCGCCCGGTGCTTATCAGTACCGGTGATAAAGACATGGCGCAGCTGGTAACACCTGGGATCACGCTGATTAATACCATGACCAACACCATTCTTGGCCCGGAAGAAGTGGTTGCCAAATATGGCGTGCCGCCAGAACTCATTATTGATTTCCTCGCCCTGATGGGGGATTCCTCGGATAACATCCCTGGCGTGCCGGGCGTGGGCGAAAAAACAGCTCAGGCGCTGCTGCAAGGGTTAGGTGGGTTGGATACGCTGTACGCTGAGTCCGACAAAATTGCCGGACTTACCTTCCGTGGTGCAAAAACCATGGCCGGAAAGCTCGCCGATAACAAAGAGGTGGCTTACCTCTCTTATCAGTTAGCCACCATCAAAACCGACGTCGAGCTGGAGCTTACCTGCGACCAGCTTGAAGTGCAGGAACCCGCCGCAGAAGAACTGCTTGGCCTGTTCAGAAAATACGAATTTAAACGCTGGACCACGGATGTCGAAGCCGGGAAATGGCTTCAGGCGAAAGGGGCAAAAGCTGCGGCGAAGCCGAAAGAAACTATCGTTGTCGATGCCGAAGAGCAGGCAGAAGAAGCAGCGGCAGCACTCTCATTCGATAACTATGAAACCATCCTTGAAGAGTCGCAGCTCGTCGCCTGGATTGAAAAGCTGAAAAAAGCACCGGTATTTGCGTTCGATACCGAAACGGACAGTCTCGATAACATATCTGCCAATATGGTAGGTCTGTCATTCGCGACGGAGCCGGGTATGGCAGCCTATGTTCCGGTAGCGCATGACTATCTGGATGCGCCGGAGCAGATCTCGCGCGAGCGCGCCTTAGAACTGCTGAAGCCGATTCTGGAAGACGAGAAAGCGCTGAAGGTCGGGCAAAACTTGAAGTACGACCGCGGTATTCTGCAAAACTACGGCATTGAACTGCGTGGTATCGCTTTTGACACCATGCTGGAATCTTACATTCTGGACAGCGTGGCGGGCCGCCATGATATGGATTCCTTATCCGATCGTTGGCTGAAACACAAAACCATCACCTTTGAAGAAATTGCCGGTAAGGGCAAAAATCAGCTGACCTTTAACCAGATCGCGCTGGAAGAAGCAGGCCGCTACGCCGCGGAAGACGCTGACGTCACGCTACAGCTGCATCTCAAAATGTGGCCGAAATTGCAGAAGCACGAAGGGCCGCTGAATGTTTTCCAGAACATTGAGATGCCGCTGGTGCCTGTGCTGTCCCGCATTGAGCGTAACGGCGTGAAAATCGACCCAACGGTGCTGCATAATCACTCTGGCGAGCTGGCGCAGCGCCTGACCGAGCTTGAACAGAAAGCGCATGAACTTGCTGGAGAGGCATTTAACCTGTCGTCACCGAAACAGCTGCAAACCATCCTGTTTGAAAAGCAGGGTATCAAACCGCTGAAGAAAACGCCGGGCGGCGCGCCTTCAACCTCTGAAGAGGTGCTGGAAGAGCTGGCGCTGGACTATCCGCTGCCAAAAGTTATCCTGCAGTACCGTGGTCTGGCGAAGCTGAAATCGACCTATACCGACAAACTGCCGTTGATGATCAACCCGAAAACGGGTCGCGTGCACACCTCCTATCACCAGGCTGTAGCGGCGACCGGGCGACTTTCGTCAACCGATCCTAACCTGCAAAACATTCCGGTGCGTAATGAAGAGGGCCGCCGTATACGCCAGGCTTTCATTGCGCCAGAGGATTATCTGATTGTCTCCGCAGACTACTCGCAAATCGAACTGCGTATTATGGCGCACCTGTCGCGTGACAAAGGCCTGCTGACGGCATTTGCCGAAGGGAAGGATATCCACCGGGCGACAGCAGCCGAAGTGTTTGGCCTGCCGCTGGACAGCGTGACAAACGAACAGCGTCGTAGCGCTAAAGCGATTAACTTTGGCCTTATTTACGGCATGAGCGCATTTGGCCTTTCACGCCAGCTCAACATTCCGCGTAAAGAGTCGCAGAAGTATATGGATCTCTACTTTGAGCGCTATCCGGGCGTGCTGGAATATATGGAGCGTACCCGCGCGCAGGCGAAAGAGAAAGGCTACGTTGAAACGCTGGATGGCCGTCGTCTTTACCTTCCGGACATCAAATCCAGCAACGCCGCGCGCCGTGCTGGCGCTGAACGTGCTGCTATCAATGCCCCGATGCAGGGCACTGCGGCAGACATCATCAAACGCGCGATGATCGCCGTTGATGCCTGGCTGGAAAAAGAGAAACCGCGCGTGAAAATGATCATGCAGGTACACGATGAACTGGTATTTGAAGTCCATAAAGACGACCTGGAAAAGGTCTCTCAGAAGATCCATGAACTGATGGAAAACAGTATGAAGCTGGACGTTCCGTTGCTGGTGGAAGTGGGTAGCGGCGAAAACTGGGATCAGGCTCACTAAGCGTTATCGGAATAACGCGCGTTTTATGTAAGTAAGCAACATAAGTACGCGCGTTTTGTGACGATCATTAGAATTCCCTATGTAAAGAATGAAAAAAAACTACAAAAAGTGCTTTTTCAAGAGACAAAAAAAGAGTAGAGTTAACGACGTAGGGTACAGAGGTAAGATGTTCTATCTTTCAGACCTTTTACTTCACGTAATCGGATTTGGCTGAATATTTTAGCCGCCCCAGTCAGTAATGACTGGGGCGTTTTTTATTGCGGGAAGGAAAGTTTCGGGCGAAAAAAACGCGGTCATCGCCGCGCCTGTTGTTACTCTGCTTCCGCTTCTGTCGCCGGTTCCAGATCGTTAAACCAGCTGTCTAGCTTCTGTCGCAGTTTGTCCACACCCTGCTTTTTCAGCGAGGAGAACGGTTCAACCTGTACATCACCGTTGAATGCCAGCACCGCTTCACGCACCTTGTTCACCTGCGCCTTGCGCGCGCCGCTCGCCAGCTTATCCGCTTTTGTCAGCAGCACCAGCACCGCAATATCGCTTGCCACCGCCCAGTCAATCATCTGCTGGTCGAGATCTTTTAGCGGGTGTCGAATATCCATCAGCACCACCAGACCTTTCAGACACATGCGTTTTTCCAGGTATTCACCCAGCGCACGCTGCCATTTGATCTTCATCTCTTCCGGTACCTGCGCGTAACCGTAGCCCGGTAAATCGACCAGGCGTTTGCCTTCAGCCACTTCAAACAGGTTAATCAGCTGAGTACGGCCAGGTGTTTTTGAGGTACGCGCCAGGTTTTTCTGATTGGTCAGCGTATTCAGGGCGCTGGATTTTCCCGCATTGGAGCGGCCAGCAAATGCCACTTCAATCCCTGTGTCTGAGGGCAGGTGGCGAATATCGGGCGCACTGGTGACAAAATGCGTCTGTTGGTAGTTCCAGGTAGTCACGTGGTCGTCTCCAAAAATCGTAATCTGCGGGGGATTATACCTGAATGCGGGCAAAAGGCTTTTCCCTTCGTCATTGACGTGTAAGTGAAAGCCCTACGGAATGTAAGAGATCTGCCCTTAAGCTTATGAGAAATTTAAGAGAAATCGCAGGCGCTAAAAAACTCAAAATATTAAAATTCAAAGAGTTATTAATGAGTAATTATCTGAAAATCCGGTTTAGTACCTTTTCGTTGCTTGTTAGTTTAAGAGAACAAGGTAAAGTGTGCGTCAAGGCGAGGATGCCAGCAGGAAAACGATTTAAGGATAAGGGTCAGGAGCGCCAGGAGGCGAAGACTCAGGATTGTCAGGACGACCGGCGCCTGGAGGCGTTTTTAACAGGAAACGGAACCGTATCACGGACGGTAGTAGCCAAGGGATAAACAGGGTTTGTTGAAGGCAAACAGGGAATGTCTGACCCGTTAAGGGTTGTGAGTCAGGAAAAAAGGCGACAGATTGCTCTGTCGCCTTTTTTCTTTGCTTGCTTTCTGCTAGATTTCGCCGCAATTCTATACTGAAGAAAACGACTTAAAGATAAAACATCATGAAAAAACCGACCTCCGCTGCGGGCGCGAAACGCCCTGCAAAAGCACGCCGCAAAACGCGCGAAGAACTGAATCAGGAAGCGCGCGATCGCAAACGCGATAAAAAGCATCGTGGCCATACTGCGGGTAGCCGTGCTAATGGTGGCGGTGCCGCAGGCGCTTCTGCAAAAGGCAAACAGCAGAAAGATCCTCGTATCGGCAGTAAAACTCCCATTCCACTGGGCGTGACAGACACGCCGGTCACTAAGCAGCACAAACCAAAGAGCGAGAAACCTATGCTTTCACCGCAGGCTGAGCTGGATATGCTGGAGAACGATGAGCGCCTGGATGCGCTGCTGGAACGTCTTGAAGAGGGTGAAACCCTGACCGCTGAAGAGCAGTCCTGGGTAGATGCCAAACTGGATCGCATTGATGAACTGATGCAGAAGCTGGGTCTGTCCTACGATGATGAAGAAGACGAAGAGGAAGACGAAAAGCAGGAAGATATGATGCGTCTGCTGAAAGGTGGAAACTAACATTTGCACCCGGCAGGTACACTCGTCCTGCTTATAACCCTTCCGGTTATATGTTATCTGGTGTGGTTATTCGTTAAACTACGGCGGTTGTCGCGGCGACAGAAGTGGCTGCGCACCCGAATGATGGCCCGCAACGGGACCAGAACGGGCCGCCGTATACGAACGCGACACCAACGGAAGGAGTGAGCATGTCTGTACCATCTATCGACTGGGATTTGGCCCTGATCCAGAAATATAACTATTCCGGGCCGCGTTATACCTCATACCCCACCGCGCTGGAGTTCTCGGACGCTTTCGGCGAGGCGGATTTTCAGCATGCTGTGGCGCGCTATCCCGAGCGCCCGCTGTCGCTCTACGTCCATATTCCGTTCTGCCACAAGCTCTGCTACTTCTGCGGCTGCAATAAAATCGTTACCCGCCAGCAGCACAAAGCCGATCAATACCTCGATGCGCTTGAACAGGAAATTCTGCACCGCGCACCGCTGTTTAAAGGCCGTCACGTCAGCCAGCTTCACTGGGGCGGCGGTACGCCAACTTATCTGAACAAAGCGCAGATCAGCCGCCTGATGGCGCTTCTGCGCGGCAATTTCAGTTTTAACCACGACGCTGAAATTTCGATCGAGGTCGATCCGCGTGAAATCGAGCTGGATGTGCTGGATCATTTACGCGCCGAAGGCTTCAACCGCCTGAGTATGGGCGTACAAGACTTCAACAAAGAAGTGCAGCGCCTGGTCAACCGGGAGCAGGACGAAGCGTTTATCTTTGCCTTACTCAACCATGCGCGTGAGATCGGCTTTACCTCAACGAATATAGACCTGATTTACGGCCTGCCGAAGCAGACGCCGGAGAGCTTCGCCTACACGCTTAAACGCGTGGCTGAGCTCAACCCGGACCGTCTGAGCGTCTTTAACTATGCGCACCTGCCGACGCTGTTCGCCGCGCAGCGCAAAATCAAAGATGCGGATCTGCCTTCCGCCCAGCAGAAGCTGGACATTTTGCAGGAGACCATCGCCTCGCTGACCGAAACCGGCTATCAGTTTATCGGGATGGATCACTTTGCCCGCCCTGACGACGAACTGGCGATTGCCCAGCGCGAAGGTGTTCTCCACCGTAACTTCCAGGGATACACCACCCAGGGAGATACCGATCTGCTCGGAATGGGTGTCTCCGCTATCAGCATGATTGGCGACTGCTACGCCCAGAACCAAAAAGAGCTGAAGCTGTATTACCAGCAGGTTGATGAAACGGGCAACGCGCTGTGGCGCGGCATTGCGTTAACGCGCGACGACTGCATCCGTCGTGATGTGATTAAGGCGCTTATCTGCAACTTCCGTCTCGAATTCCGCGAGGTGGAGTCGCAATGGGATCTGCAATTCAGCGATTACTTTGCCGAAGACCTGAAGCTTCTTGCGCCGCTGGCGAAGGACGGGCTGGTGGATGTGTCGGAGAGCGCGGTGGTCGTCACGCCGAAGGGGCGTCTGTTGATTCGTAATATCTGCATGTGCTTCGATGCCTATCTGCGCCAGAAAGCGCGTTTACAGCAGTTCTCGCGCGTGATTTAAGTTGCAATGCCGGATGGCGCTTCGCTTACCCGGCCTACAACTCGCAACTATGTAGGCCGGGTAAGGCGAAGCCGCCACCCGGCTTTTCATCGACAGCTCGTTAGCTAAACAGCCCAACCAGTGCCGCACACAATACCGCCGCAACGGCAGTTTGTGGCGTGTGGCTTTCTGCTGCACCGCTCGAAAGTAAGGTCACTAATGATTCCAGCATGATGCTCCCCCCAGTTTCCGGGCACGATCATACAAAACTCATCGGAACAGTAAAGCGCAAAATAACGGCACTTTGCGCTCAATTAGTAACCTTTACACAGCGGAGTAAGATCACTCCATTCCCAGCTCTTTCAGCTTGCGCGTCAGGGTGTTTCGACCCCATCCCAACAGGCGAGCCGCTTCCTGTTTGTGGCCCTGGGTATGACGAAGCGCGGTGGTCAACAGCGTGCGCTCCATTTCAGGCTGTGCTTCAGAAAGCAAGTTTTGATGACCGGAACGCAGCGCGCGATCTGCCCACTGCGCCAGCAGCGTTGCCCAGCTGTCCGGCAGCGTATGTCCTGCGGTGCTCTCGGGCACGGTGGCTTCAAACAGTTCTGCCGGTAAATCCTGAATCAGCACTTCCTGGCCGGCGGCCATCACCGTCAGCCAGCGACAGGTGTTTTCCAGCTGACGCACGTTGCCCGGCCACGCCAGACGGGTGAGGGCGGCATCCGTTTCCGGATGAAGCTGCTTGGCTTCCACGCCCAGCTCGCGGGCCGCCACCTGCAGGAAATGGCGCGCCAGACGCGGGATATCTTCCCGACGCTCGCGCAGCGGCGGCAGGTGGACGCGGATCACGTTCAGACGATGGAATAAATCCTCACGGAATTTCCCCTCCTGTACGCGCAGCTCCAGGTTCTGGTGCGTCGCGGCGATAATGCGTACGTCCACCTTCACCGGCGCATACCCGCCCACGCGGTAAAACTGTCCATCTGCCAGCACGCGCAACAGTCGGGTCTGTACATCCAGCGGCATATCGCCGATTTCATCCAGGAAAAGCGTGCCGCCGTCAGCCTGTTCAAAGCGTCCCTGACGAATGGTATTGGCTCCGGTAAACGCCCCTTTTTCGTGGCCGAACAGCTCAGATTCAATTAAATCCTTAGGGATCGCTGCCATGTTCAGGGCGATAAAGGGGGCTTTCGCCCGCGGGCTGTGGCGATGCAGGGCGTGTGCGACCAATTCTTTACCGGTCCCTGATTCACCGTTAATCAAGACGCTGATAGACGAACGCGACAGACGCCCGATGATGCGAAACACGTCCTGCATGGCCGGCGCTTCACCGATGATGTCCGTCGTCGGTCCAAAGTCGGGGGCATTGCGGGGCTGCTGTTGCTCCTGATAGTGGCTGATAGCGCGCTCAACCAGCGCAACGGCTTCGTCGATATCAAACGGTTTTGGCAGGTAATCAAACGCGCCCTGCTGGTACGCGCTGACGGCAGCATCCAGGTCGGAGTGGGCGGTCATTATGATGACCGGAAGCATAGGGTGGCGCTGTTTGATCTGCTTTAAGAGCGCCAGTCCGTCCATTCCCGGCATGCGAATATCCGAGAGCAGAACGTCCGGCGTTTTGGTGGTGAGTGCGTCGAGCACCTCGCTGCCACTCTCAAACGTCGTGCAGCTTAATCCCGCTCCTGTGAGCGCGCGTTCAAGCACCCAACGGATGGAGCTATCGTCATCGACTACCCAGACTATCCCTCGTTGCATAAACGTCACCTTTATTTTTTAATCGGCAGGAAAACCGAAAACTCGGTATGTCCCGGCCAACTGGTAAATTCAATTTTGCCGGAGTGTTGGTCAATCAAATTTCGGGCTATGGATAACCCCAGCCCGGTGCCGCCTTCGCGACCGCTGACCATCGGGTAGAACAGGGTGTCCTGGAGATGCGGCGGGATCCCCGGTCCGTTATCTTCCACATCAATACGTGCTGCCAGACGATAACGTACGCCGTGCAGCGTCAACTGGAACGCGGTGCGGGTACGCAGAATAATTTCGCCACCCTCCGGGCCCAGCGCCTGCAACGCGTTACGCACAATGTTCAACAGCACCTGTTCAATCTGGTCCGGATCGTGCGCCAGCTCCGGCAGGCTTGGGTCATAGTCACGCACCAGCGTGACGTTATCCGGCAGCTCCATCGAGACGAGTTTCACCACCCGCTCCGCGACCTTGTGAATGCTTTCTGAAACGTGCATCCCTGGCTGCTGCGGCCCGAGCAGGCGATCGACCAGATTACGCAGACGGTCCGCCTGCTCAATAATGACGTTGGTATACTCCGCCAGGGCAGGGTCAGGCAGCGCTTTGGTCAGAAGCTGTGCCGCACCGCGTAAGCCGCCCAGCGGGTTTTTGATCTCATGGGCCAGCCCGCGAACCAGGTCGCGCGCCGCAATCTGCTGCGCATGCTGAAGCTGCTCCTGGCTGAGACGACGCTGGTTATCCATCGGCGCCATTTCCAGCAGAATCATGCCATCTGGCAGACGCTGTGCGGTGAGGGACAAAATATGCGAGCGTCCGTCAATCACCAGCGTCACTTCGTTATCGGTGAAGCCCTGACCCGCCTGCAAACTCTCCTGCATCAGGCCAATATTCAGCGAGAAATAGCTCAGCAGTTCCGGCAGCGGCGTGCCAAATAGTTTACGGGCGCTTTGGGCGAGCAGCTGCTGCGCCGCCGGGTTGGCGTAATGCACCGCCAGCTCGTCGTCGACCAGCAAAATACTGTTAATTAAAGAATTGAGGATCTGCCCAGCATCGGGCAGCGTGCCAGTTGCCATTCAGCAGTCTCCTGGAGTCGTTGCACTATTATAGTGCAGTATAGCGTTTTAGAGGTAAAAAGCGCGTGAGATCAGGTTGTTGGTGGAGAAAAAAGCCCATCCGAAGATGGGCTAAAGTTTCCACGGCAACGACTCCCGACGCGTATGCGCCGGGTAAAACAAATCAATTAAACGCTGTAGTACAGTTCGAACTCAACCGGGTGCGGCGTCATGCGAACGCGGTCGTTTTCTTCGGTACGCAGCGCGATGTAAGCGTCGATAGCTTCATCGGTGAACACGCCGCCAGCGGTCAGGAACTCGCGGTCTGCGTCCAGCGCCTGGAGGGCTTCTTCCAGAGAGCCGGCAACCTGTGGGATCTCTTTCGCTTCTTCTGGCGGCAGGTCGTACAGGTTTTTGTCCATGGCTTCGCCCGGGTGGATCTTGTTCTTGATACCGTCCAGACCGGCCATCAGCAGTGCTGCGAAGCACAGGTATGGGTTAGCCGCCGGGTCCGGGAAGCGCACTTCGATACGACGCGCTTTCGGAGACGCAACCACCGGGATACGGATAGAAGCAGAACGGTTACGGGCAGAGTACGCCAGCATTACTGGTGCTTCGTAGCCAGGGACCAGACGCTTGTAGGAGTTAGTGGTTGGGTTCGCCAGGGCGTTGATCGCTTTAGCGTGTTTGATAACACCACCGATGTAGTGCAGCGCCTGCTCGGACAGACCCGCGTACTTGTCGCCAGAGAACAGGTTAGTGCCGTTCTTGGACAGGGACATGTGGCAGTGCATGCCGGAACCGTTGTCGCCAAACATGGGTTTTGGCATGAAGGTCGCGGTTTTACCGAAACGGTGCGCAACGTTGTGCACAACGTATTTGTAGATCTGAATCTCGTCCGCTTTTTTGGTCATGGTGTTGAAGCGGGTGGCGATTTCGTTCTGGCCAGCCGTTGCCACTTCATGGTGGTGCGCTTCAACAACCAGGCCCATCTCTTCCATGATCAGACACATGGTAGAACGGATGTCCTGTGAAGAATCGACCGGAGGAACCGGGAAGTAACCGCCTTTCACGCCCGGACGGTGACCTTTGTTACCACCTTCGTACTTGGTGGAAGAGTTCCATGCGCCTTCGATGTCATCGATAGCGACGTGGGAACCAGAAATGGAAGCACCAAAACGGATGTCATCGAACAGGAAGAACTCTGGCTCTGGCCCGAACAGAACGGTGTCTGCGATACCGGTAGAACGCAGGTACTCTTCAGCGCGTTTTGCGATAGAGCGTGGGTCACGGTCATAGCCTTGCAGCGTGCCAGGTTCCAGGATATCGCAGCGGATGATCAGCGTAGGTTCTTCGTAGAACGGGTCAATGAGCGCAGTGGTTGCATCTGGCATCAGAACCATGTCGGATTCGTTAATGCCTTTCCAGCCGCCAATGGAGGAGCCGTCAAACATTTTGCCTTCTTCAAAGAATTCGGCGTTCACCTGATGAGCAGGGATCGTGACGTGCTGTTCTTTACCTTTGGTATCGGTGAAGCGCAGATCAACAAACTTCACTTCATGTTCGTTCAGCATCGTCAAAACGTGTTCAGCGGACATACTTAACTCTCCAGATTGGTCATTGTCGTCGTGGTAACGAGGTCTTCAAATCGGCTGGGCTGCCATATTTTTACTGTATTTCTGTAAAGCGAAATCTGTGCCAACTTTTAAAACACCCCAAAAAGGCGTTATCATGCGCACCATAGTGCAGAAGGGCTGCACCACATTGGATTCGTTGCACCATTATAGTGCTTCAGTGTGAACATTGAGCACCATATTGGTGCAATTTACGTTAAAGTGCCCTTTTACCGCTCCGTGAAAGCGATCACAAAGCATCTCTGCAATACTTGTTTGCGGGGGATGTTTGTGATCCTGTTTTGTAGTGCGATTAATCCGTGTACAATAACGCGCTATTTCTAAATGCCTGAGGCAAAGTTGTGATCGAAAAATTGCGTAATATCGCCATCATCGCGCACGTCGACCATGGTAAAACTACCCTGGTTGACAAGCTGCTACAGCAGTCCGGTACGTTTGATGCTCGTGCCGAAACTCAAGAGCGTGTGATGGACTCCAACGATTTGGAGAAAGAGCGTGGGATTACCATCCTCGCCAAAAACACCGCTATCAAATGGAATGACTACCGTATCAACATCGTTGATACCCCAGGGCACGCCGACTTCGGTGGTGAAGTTGAGCGCGTGATGTCCATGGTGGATTCCGTGCTGCTGGTGGTTGACGCATTTGATGGCCCTATGCCGCAAACGCGCTTCGTGACCAAAAAAGCATTTGCCCACGGCCTGAAACCTATCGTTGTGATCAACAAGGTTGACCGTCCTGGCGCGCGTCCTGACTGGGTTGTTGACCAGGTCTTCGACCTGTTCGTTAACCTCGACGCGACCGACGAACAGCTGGACTTCCCTATCGTTTATGCGTCTGCGCTGAACGGTATCGCCGGTCTGGATCACGAAGACATGGCGGAAGACATGACTCCGCTGTACCAGACGATTGTTGACCGCGTTCCTGCGCCAAACGTTGACCTGGAAGGCACCCTGCAAATGCAGATCTCCCAGCTCGACTACAACAACTATGTTGGCGTAATCGGCATTGGTCGTATCAAGCGCGGTAAAGTGAAGCCTAACCAGCAGGTCACTATCATCGATAGCGAAGGCAAAACCCGTAACGGTAAAGTCGGTAAAGTTCTGACTCACCTGGGTCTTGAGCGTATCGAGAGCGACATCGCTGAAGCGGGCGACATCATCGCTATTACCGGTCTGGGTGAACTGAACATCTCCGACACCATCTGCGATCCGCAGAACGTCGAAGCGCTGCCAGCCCTGTCCGTTGATGAACCAACCGTATCCATGTTCTTCAACGTCAACACCTCTCCGTTCTGTGGTAAAGAAGGTAAGTTCGTTACCTCTCGTCAGATCCTTGACCGCCTGAACAAAGAGCTGGTGCATAACGTTGCGCTGCGCGTTGAAGAAACCGAAGACGCTGATGCATTCCGCGTTTCCGGTCGTGGTGAGCTGCACCTGTCTGTTCTGATTGAGAACATGCGTCGTGAAGGTTTCGAGATGGCGGTATCCCGTCCGAAAGTTATCTTCCGCGAAATCGATGGCCGTAAACAAGAGCCATTCGAAAACGTAACGCTGGACGTTGAAGAGCAGCACCAGGGTTCTGTCATGCAGGCACTGGGTGAGCGTAAAGGCGACCTGAAAAACATGAATCCAGATGGCAAAGGCCGCGTACGTCTCGACTACGTGATCCCAAGCCGTGGCCTGATCGGCTTCCGTTCTGAGTTCATGACCATGACCTCCGGTACCGGCCTGCTGTACTCCACCTTCAGCCACTATGACGACATCCGTCCGGGCGAAGTGGGCCAGCGTAACAACGGCGTACTGATCTCCAACGGTCAGGGTAAAGCGGTTGCGTTTGCGCTGTTCGGTCTGCAGGATCGCGGTAAGCTGTTCCTGGGTCACGGTGCTGAAGTTTACGAAGGCCAGATCATCGGTATTCACAGCCGTTCTAACGACCTGACGGTAAACTGCCTGACCGGTAAGAAACTGACCAACATGCGTGCGTCCGGTACTGACGAAGCAACGGTTCTGGTTCCACCGATCAAGATGACGCTGGAGCAGGCTCTGGAATTCATCGATGATGACGAACTGGTAGAAGTGACGCCTCAGTCAATTCGTATCCGTAAACGTCACCTGACCGAGAACGATCGTAAACGTGCTATGCGCGGTGCGAAAGAAGAGTAATTCGGTTATGCCGTAGGCCGGGTAAAGCGCAAGCGCCACCTGGCAACGAAAAGCCGCTGAGCGATCAGCGGCTTTTTTATTAGAACGAATAACGTAACCCTAAACGGATCCGGTACTGCTCGCGGTTGTAATCATTCCATCGGTCCAGCCACTGTAGCTCAAGATACGGCAGCCAGTTTCTGTCGATTTTATAGCTGAACTTGTTGGTAATTTCCCAGTGATGATCTTTGCCATTTTTGCTGTGGTAATCATTCACCCGCTGGAAAAAGTGCGGCTCAAAGGTGTAGAAAAACGCATCCGTCATTTTGAAATTCCAGTAGTTGGCGAATTCGTGCGTGTCGTTTTTATCCATCTGCCCGTTATAGTCCGGCGTATCGTAATTGTTATGGTTATAGCGATAGCGGAACGTCAGATTGAACCAGTCCGTAAATTTATAGTTAGTATCTAAATAGAGTGCTCCACCCGATCCTGCGCTGCTGTCATTGATTAAGCCGCCGGGCTGGAAGGTGAGTTTGTCGGTCGGTTTGAAGAGCGGATACCAACCCTCGATTTCGTTATAGCTGTGCTTCAGTTCGTCCCATTTCCCCACGTTATAAGCGTTGGTGAACATCAGCCCCGCGCCCATATCGAAGTTATAGCCCGCACGCAGGATCACCTCGTGCAGCTCAGAGGCCGTATTGTACGCTTCGCGCGTTTCGACATAGGCCCCGGCAAAAACCGGGCAGGACACAGACGACACGATCAGTACGGTGATGATTCTATTCATAATTTGTCCATGTATCAGGTACAGAAAGGCCTCCCTCCTGATTAACAGGAAGGACATATTGGCCGGATTTATAGTTATAAAGTGACTGCTGACGCTTTATTGTTGGTGGTTATCTCAGGGGTATTTGCTGTCTGTTTTTTCCGTTTTCCAATCTCCTCGATAATAAAGGCGAAGCGCGCTTCGTTGAGTTTATAAAACAGCCCCATGGTCACGGCAGCAACGATCGCCAGGCCGCACGGCCAGAGGAAAATCAGCTGACGCAAACCCAGCAGCGTGCCCGCGCTCTGCACGGCATGGGGAACGTAGCCAATCTGGGTCAGCATGATGCCGGGCAGAAAACCGGCGAGCGCAGCGGAGATTTTGCGCGAGAAGGTATAGCCGGTATACACCGACCCTTCGGCGCGAATCCCGGTTTTCCACTCGCCGTAATCAACCGTATCCGGCACCAGCGCCCAGTTCAGGCTGTTCACAAACGCCGTGCCGAAGAAGGCCATGCAGGAAAAGAGCACAAACAGCAGGGAGCTGGTCCCCCAGAAGAAATTCAGCACGTCGCCCACCGCCCACAGCGCCAGCCCGCCCAGATAGACCGGTTTCTTGCCAAAGCGCTTTACCGCACCGGGCACCAGAAACACGCCAATCAGAATGCAGCCCATGCTGAAAAAGCCCATCCACGACAGGAGATGCAGATCGTTCAGCACATACTGGGTGTAATAGACCTGAATCGCCAGCTTGATGTTAAACGCGGCGAGGGTACAGAGGTTGGCGATGCACAGCACCAGCAGCGGCGGATTGCGGAAAATCGCGCAGAATGATTTCAGAATGCCGGGCTTATGGTGATCGGGCGTAAGCTCGACGTAGCGCTCTTTCACCCCGCTGTAGCACCACCACATGCAGAACAGCCCCCCGGTGACGAACACCAGCGCGGCCACCAGATAGCCGAGTGAGGGCTGGCTGACGAACAGCGCCTGAATCGGCATAAAGCCGACGGTGCAGAGCAACAGTCCTACCGTTGCGCCGCCCTGACGCCACGCCGCAAGCTGCGCGCGCTCGTTCGGGTTTTTGGTGATGGCCGGAACCATTGCACCGTAGGCGCAGTTCATCAGGCTGTAGCAGAGGCCAAACATCATGAAGAGCACGGTGGCGAGGGCCGTTTTCACCGTCAGGCTAAAGTCGTTGGCCATAAACTGCGCCGTGGCCACCAGCGCCACCGGGACGGAGGCGTAGAGAATGAATGGCCGGAATTTCCCCCGCGCGCCGATATTACGCCGGGAGTCCAGCAGCACCCCGGTCAGCATGTCGGTAAACGCGGTAAAGAACTTGGCGACCAGAAAAATGATGCCGCCGTAGAACGCGGGCATGCCCAGCTCGTCCGTGTAAAACTTCAGCAGATACAGCGTGCCAATACACAGCATCAGGTTCGAGCCAAAATCGCCCATCCCGTAGGCGCACTTCTCTCGCAGGCTCAATTTGAGGGTTAACGGATCAGTATTGTGTGTCATGGTCGATCCTCAAAGCGCCCCGCAGGGCGCTCAATCACGTCATTTATGCCGTACGTTTGCGCAGCTCAATTTCTTCCACGATGCGCACATACATCTTCTCGTTGAGGTTGTAGAAGCAGCCCATCGCCACGATGGTGATGACCGCCAGCAGGCTCGGGTAGATAAATATCAGCTGCCGCAGCCCTTCAACCGTGCCGGCGGATTGCACCACGTTGGGCACATAGCCAATCTGCGTAAGCATGATCCCCGGGAAGAAGCCCGCCAGCGCCTGCGATACCTTGCGGAAGAAGGTAAAGCCGGTATAGACCGTCCCCTCGGAGCGTACGCCGGTGCGCCACTCGCCGTACTCCACGGTATCGGAGACCAGCGCCCAGTTCAGGCTGTTCACGAACGCGGAACCGAAAAACGCCAGGCAGGAGAACGCCACAAAGCTCACCGAGCCGCCGCCGAAGAAGTAGTTAAGCAGATCGCCTGCCACCCAAATTGCCAGCCCGCTGATATAGACCTTTTTCTTACCAAAGCGCCGCACCGCGCCAGGCATCATAAAGACGCCGATAAAAATACAGCCCATGCTGAAGAAGCCCATGTACGACAGCAGGATCGGGTCGTTCAGCACGTACTGCGTGTAGTAGACCTGAATGGCGAGTTTGACGTTAAAGGCACCCAGCGTGCACAGGTTAGCGATGCACAGGATAAACAGCGGACGGTTCCCGGCGATGGCGCGAAACGACTGCAACAGCCCCGGTTTCTGCGCCGGGTTAGCAGGTTGCGTCTCAACGTAACGCTCGGTTACGCCTTTATAGCACCACCACATAAAGAACAACCCGAACAGCGAGAAGAGGGTGGCGGCAAAGATGTAGCCAAGCTGGTCATTGCCCTCAATGAGGTTCATCACCGGTACAAAGCCCACGGTACAGAGCAGCAGGCCGAGCGTGGCGCCGCCCTGACGCCAGGCCGCCAGCGAGGCTCGCTCGTCCGGGTTTTTGGTAATGGCGGGCACCATCGCGCCGTAAGAGCAGTTCATCATGCTGAAGAACAAGCCGTACAGCATGAACAGCACCGTTGCCATCACCGTTTTGCCGGTCATCTCAAACGGTGTGCCGACGAAGTTGGCAATCGCCAGCAGCGTCACAGGGAAGGCTGCATACAGCACGAACGGGCGGAATTTCCCTTTCGGGCCAATCTTGCGCCGGGAGTCGAGCATGATCCCGGTGCCCATATCGGTGAAGGCGGTAAAAAACTTCGCAATCAGGAAGATAATCCCCCCGTAGGTACCCGGCAGTCCCAGCACGTCGGTGTAGAACTTCAGCAGATACAGCGTGCCGATATCCAGCAGGATGTTAGAGCCGAGATCGCCCATCCCGTAGGCGAGTTTTTCTTTAAACGGCAGGCGCAGGGTTGCCGGGTCAGAAGTATGTTGACTCATTATTGTTCTCCGTCTGCCCGCAGGTTTCCCCGCGGGCGAGCCTTATCAGATATGACGTAAGGTGCTAAACAGATCTGCCCATTCGCTTTGCTGGCGATAGAAGACCGGCGGTTTGCCGAGCGGGGCATCAACGTTCACGTCACCGCCCTGGCAGGTTTCCCCCGTCCAAGCATTGACCCAGCTGTCCTGCGGCAGATAGAGCGACCAGTCGCGGCGTCCCTCTTCATGAACCGGGGCCACCAGCAGATCGCGGCCAAACAGGTACTGGTATTTCAGCGTGTAGGCGCGCGCGTCGTCCTCGTAGTGCAGGAACAGCGGACGCATCACCGGCAGGCCGCTTTTCGCGTTCTGCGCAACCGCAGCTTTGATGTACGGCTTCAGAGTGGTGAACACGGTGGTCATGCGCGCGAAGTGCGCGATGGTTTCGGCGTCGCCGTCGAACTGCCAGTTGTCGCCAGGGCGATTGCCCTCGTGGGTACGCATCATCGGCGTAAAGGCGCTGAAGTCGCACCAGCGCAGCAGCAGCTCTTTGCTGCGCTTCATCTCGAACAGCGTCGTATAGCCGCCAATGTCGCTGTGGTGCAGCCCGTGCCCGGTCATCGCCAGAGACAGCGCCGCCGGTACGACGGACGCCAGACCATCGTCCAGGCTCCAGTCGACGTTCTGATCCCCCGCCCACATCATCACCGAGTGCTTCTGGCTGCCGGTGTAGCCCGCGCGCATGAAGAACAGGATCTCCCCGAGCTTGCCGGTCTCCTCCAGTGCTTCGTAGTTACATTTCGCCCACAGGGCAGGCCAGGCGTTATGCATGATCTCCGCGCTAACGCCGCTGTGCAGGAAGGTATCGGTCGGCAGATATTCCCCGAAATCGGCCATCCAGCCGCCGCAGCCCAGTTCGATCAGGTTCTTTTTGATGACCTCTTTGTACCAGCCGTAGGCTGCCGGGTTGGTCAGGTCGATAACTCCCGCGTAGAATTCGCCGAACTCAACGTGGTAATCCTCGCCGTTGGCGTTTTTGGTCAGATAGCCGCGTTTCGCCGCCTCTTCGCAGAGATCTTTATCGCTGGCGACGTACGGGTTGATATAGGAGAGGAACTGCACGCCCTCCTGTTTCCACTGCGCAATCCGCTCATCAAGCTGCGGATAGAGCGCGCTGTTCCACTTCCAGTTCCACATCACGCGTTTGCCGAAGGAGGTCATGCGGATGCCGGACCAGTCCTGCGCCCAGATGCCGTTGACCTTCACGCCGCCCTCGCGCATGGCGTCGAGCTTCTGCTGACACACCTCGGTGCCACCCTGAATACCCAGCGTCACGCCGTCGTAAACCCAGTCCGGCAGTTCAGGCTGACGCCCCAGCAGGCCGGTCAGTTTTTCCAGCAGATCGACGTAGGTTTCTGCGCATTCGAAGCGCAGCGTGGCGTTATCTTCCCAGAACGCCAGCTCGTGGAAGTCCGGCGCGCTGAAGTCGAAGTTCATATAACAGCTGTTATCCACGTGGCAGTAGTACTTCTGGGTGCTCACGAAGGTAGGCTGCGGGAAGAAGGTCCAGTAGTAATCGCCGCCCGCGTTCTCTTTGCAGTCGGCCTGCCAGGTGACATAGGTCTGCTTATTGCGGCCCACGCCCTGCTCGCTGGTCCACAGCGGAAACGGCTTGCCGCGCAGATCGAAATACGAGAACTGCTCGCCGCAGCCGTAAATATGATCGTCAGG
This sequence comes from Enterobacter sp. CM29, assembly GCF_013179605.1. Taxonomy (NCBI): domain Bacteria; kingdom Pseudomonadati; phylum Pseudomonadota; class Gammaproteobacteria; order Enterobacterales; family Enterobacteriaceae; genus Enterobacter; species Enterobacter sp. CM29. Next base: position 23,092 of record NZ_JABMCU010000045.1, read on the forward strand.
CTGAGCTGCCAGCCGCAGCCAGATGCGGTTATGGCTGGCGGCGTCATTTTTCAGCTTCAGCTCCAGACGGCCTTCAGCATCCACGCCGACCAGCAGCGTCGCGCTCACCGCGTCGCCGCGGGTAAAGCGGATTGCCCAGCCCGTGCTTTGCTGCGTAACGGTCGCGTTCGTCAGGGCAATCTTTTCGTTGAGCTTGTCTTTGATGCTGAAGTTGCCGCGAAACATCTCGATATCCGCCTCACCTGCGCCGATCCACAGGCAAGGGGCATCCGCAGAGTGGGATAAAATCAGACGGTCCTGCCAGCGCAGGGTAAAACCACTTTCGTTATTTTTCAGGTCAATATTGTGTAGGGTACGCATAAAAACTCCGTCTTTATTATTTGGCCAGGCTATCCAGTAATCCGGCGGCTACGGCAGGCGCTAAGCCCGGCGCCAGCGGCAGGCGGGGGATCACCAGGCAGTGCAGCAGATGGTAAATATCCTGCTTGCCGTCCCAGACTTTGGTGGTCACTTCGTTATTGGTGTCCAGCTCCTGCCACCATGAACCGTTTTCGTAATCCATCAGGTACTTGATGCAGTAATCCCACCACTTCTGATACCAGGCTTCGTACTGCGCCTCACCGGTGACGGTGTAGAGCGCGTAAGCCGTACCCATCGCTTCGACGATTGGCCAGCGCACGCGTTCGCGGACGATTGGCTTGCCGTCCCAGCCCACGGAATAGACAAATCCATCGGCCCCGTCGGGTGCCCAGGCGTCCCGGATGGTGGCGTGGAACAGGCCTTTCGCATCTTCCAGCAGCCATTCCGGCGGGGTTTCAAAGCGCGCTTCCAGGGCGGCGCGCAGGTGCAGCATCAGGCGACCCCACTCAATCCAGTGCCCCGGCGTGCCGCCGTAGGCGCGGAAGCGGTGGGCGGGATTATCAATGTTGTAATCGCGGATCGGGTTCCAGTTGGTGTCGAAATGCTCGTTAACGCGGTACTCCCCTTTGCGCGCCACGTCGTGAATAATCACCGAGGCGATGCGCAGGGCGCGGTCGAGCCATTTACGGTCGTGGGTCACGTCATAAACGATCAGGAAGGCTTCCACGGCGTGCATGTTGGCGTTACCGCCGCGGTAATCTTCCGTTTTGCTGAAGGCTTCATCCCAGGACTCCAGGCACATCTGCTCCTGTTCGCTCCAGAAGTAGCGCTCAATCACCTCGATGGCGTCGTCCAGCAACTTGCGTGCCTGCGGATGGCCGGTGGTGACGGCGCTCGCCGCGCCCAGCAGGACGAAGAAATGCTGATAGCCCTGCTTGGAGGCATCAATTACGCCTTCATCGTTTACGCAGGCGTACCAGCCGCCGTGCTGTTTGTCGCGCAGCGGACCGTTCAGGGCATTAATGCCGTGCTCAACCAGGGCGTACGCACCAGGACGTCCCATGTTCGCCGCCACCGCGTACACGTGCAGCATGCGGGCGGTGATCCACAGATGGGTGCCCATATCGCTACGCACCTGCCCGTTATTGCCCAGCCAGCCAAAGCCGGTCGGTACGGCGGCGTTTTTACCGAAATCAAGAATGCGGTCGGTCTCTTGTTCGAGCCAGCGGTTATGGCTCAGGGTATTAAACCATTTCATGTTCGGATCCTTTCTTAACGGCGAGCCATCATTTCGTCGACGATCTCACCCAGACGCTGAAGTTTTGGTACGGAAATATCACGCAGCATCAGCTCGGTGTCCGGCAGGCCAATCACAGAGGACCAGACGGCGCGACCGGCTAAAAAGCCCGATGCCCCCGCCTGCATCGCCACGCTCACCGCGCGCGGGAATAACTTATCGTCCACGCCGGAGGAGA